>DASVCP010000231.1:0-12984 GCA_036381555.1 Gammaproteobacteria bacterium | reverse complement strand
GGAAGCGCGGGAAATATAGCGTTTCAAGTCTGCTCATATGCTTGAGAAGCATGTTCATCAGACTCAAGGACACTATCCAGCCGGTTCTGTCTCTCTTCCCCGTGTTCCCCGTGGTTGAATTTTATTGAGCAGTTTCACCTGGCGCCGTTTCAGCGGCATCGCTGTCAGCAGCCGCCGCTGCAGCAGATTCCGCCTCTTCAGAAGCCGCCGAATAGTTCAACGTTTCCGAAGCCACCACTTCACCGGCGCCGTTCACCACGGATACCGTCCAGGTTCCTACCCATTCAGGCATCATGTTTTTACTTGACCAGACTCTCCAGCGCGGGCCGCCAACCTGGAACTTTACTTCAGCCATGTTCTGTCCGTTGTACTGCCAACGGTGGATAACCGTCTCCCCTTGAAAATCCATCAGTTCAGTAAAGAACAAAAGGGTTTTCATGTTGGTGTCCGCGTCGGTCAACTGATCAACCGGTTCATGATTTTCTACAGCCGAAGTGAAAATTCCACGAGCAACAGTTCCCGTTGAAGCTTTGGAAGTGGCTTCCTGTTCCATAGATTTCTGTTCTTGGGCGGGAGCCGCAGGTGCCGGGGACTCGGAGGCAGGTTCTTCTTGCGCAAAAGCTGCCGCTGATGAAAGCATGAAAACGAGCGAAGTGCCCATTGCAATTGCCATTTTCTTCATTTTAATCTCCCAATAAGTTTGTTTCATTCTTTAATATTAACGCCGGTTTAACCTGACGCTCAAAGTGGCAATATTATAAGCCGCGTTATCGAAGAAATTGTGAACCAGCACACACCCTGCCGAGGAAACCACGAAGGTAGTAGGGAGAACTGTGAATCGATCAGTTGAATCAGACAGTTTTGAGCCGCCCGATCAGGATGTTTGCAGGAAACTTTTAGATATTGAACGGATGTCGCAGTATTATGTTCTCGTCTCGGTCCGGGCCGGTCGAAATAATGTCTATTGGAGTAGATACGATTTCTTCAATTTTTCCCAAATAAGCCTTGGCATTCCCCGGCAATTCATCATAGTTGCGTATACCCACTGTCGACGTCTGCCAGCCGGGCATTTCAATATAGACCGGCTCGCAGGTGGCGAAAGCTTCTGCGCCGACCGGCGGCAAAGCAAGTTCTTTGTTGTCACAACGATAACCGACACAAATTCTCAAGGTTTCCAACCCGTCCAACACGTCAAGCTTGGTCACGCAAAGACCGGAAACACTGTTGATTTGTATCGCGCGTCGCAAAGCTACCGCATCAAACCATCCACAGCGCCTTGGACGTCCCGTTGTAGATCCAAACTCATGTCCGCGTGTGGCCAGATGCTCACCCATTTGATCAAAAAGCTCGGTGGGGAAAGGGCCCGCGCCTACTCGCGTGGTATACGCCTTGGTAATCCCCAGAATGTAATCCAGATGTAAAGGCCCGATGCCGCCGCCTGTCGACGCGCCACCGGCGGTTGTGTTTGAAGAAGTAACAAAAGGATATGTACCGTGATCGATATCCAGCAAAGTGCCTTGAGCTCCTTCAAACAGAATATTTTTACCGCTGCTTCTTAATGTGTGTAATTTCGCCGGAATATCCTCGATTAACGGCTGCATGATTTCGGCAAACCTCATGCAATCATCCAGCAATTGCTGGAAATCAAACGTTTCGACCTTGAAATAGTTTTTCAGCAGAAAATTGTAGTAATCCAGCACTTCGCCGAGTTTTGCGGCAAACCGTTCACGGTGGAGCAAATCGCCTACCCGTAAAGCACGACGGGCGACCTTATCTTCGTAAGCGGGACCGATGCCACGGCCTGTGGTGCCGATAGCGGCTTTGCCCCGAGTCCTCTCTCTGGCCAGGTCGGTGGCCACATGATAGGGCAGTATCAAGGGGCAGGCTTCGCTGATCAGCAGACGTTCGCGTGCAGGGACACCCTTGCGCTCCAGCATCTCCAACTCTTCCAGCAACGCTTTGGGTGAAATAACCACTCCGTTACCGATAAGGCACTCGACATCTGCACGCAGGATACCCGAGGGGATCAGGTGCAGCACTGTCTTCTCCCCGTTGATTACCAGGGTATGTCCTGCATTGTGTCCTCCCTGGAAACGCACGACCGCTGCCGCCCGATCAGTCAGCAAATCGACGATCTTGCCTTTCCCCTCATCACCCCATTGGGTTCCCAGCACAACTATGCTTCTATTCATGTACTCGCAGCCTCAGAATAGGTTACTGTCAATTCCCCAAGCGCCTTAAAACTATTTGGCCGGTTCAACCAGCCATTTGCCGTCCCGCTGTGCCAAAATGCGGTCGCAGCCCTGCTCCGGCAGGTGATTAACCTGCCCCGGCAGCTCAAAGATCACTCTCTCGCCGTTGGCTCTCAACTCCTCCACTCTGGCAATCAAAGCAGGATCGTTCACCGCGGGAGCAAAAATGGCCGTGCGGGGAGAAGCTTTTTCATTGACCAGTACAATCAGGGATTGCAGATCCGCACTGAATCCGGTAGCCGGTCGCGGCCTCCCGAAGATTTTGCCGATATCATCGTATCGGCCGCCACGGGCAACTTCCTGCCCGTAACCGGGTACAAATGCCGCAAATACAACTCCTGTTTGATAGTGATACCCGCGTAATTCAGCCAAATCATAATGCAAGAGCGCCCCGGGCAAGCGTCGGGTAACCAACCCGGCCACCTTCTCGACATAATCAATTGCAGCTGTCACTATCTCACCGGCTCCCCGCAGAGTGCTCCGTGCCTGCGCGAGGACTTCAGCCTCCCCATTTAACATCGCCAAGGCGGCCAGTCTGTCTTTCGCCGCCCGCTCAAGCTTTAGCCCGGTTAGAAATGCCTGCATTTCCGGCAAGGCTTTTCTCTGCAACAAATCGAACAGCTGCGCTTCCTGCCCCTGATCAAGACCGGCCTGTCGCGCCAGTTCGCGATAAATGCCCACGTGGCCGAGGTCGACATAAACATCCTGCACGCCGGTCGCCTTCAAGGTCTCCAGCATCAGGCACAGCACTTCGGCATCGCTTTCCGGTCCTGCATGGCCGTAAAGCTCTGCACCCACTTGGTAAGGATTGCGGCTGCCGGCAAAACCATCGGGCAAGGTGTGTAGAACCGAGCCCAGGTAGCAAAGCCGGGTAGGCGCAGATCGACGTAATCGGTGCGCGTCGAGCCGTGCAACCTGGGGGGTCATATCGGCACGAATTCCCATCATGCGGCCGCTGATCTGGTCGGTCAACTTAAAGGTCTGAATATCCAGATCGGAACCGGTACCTGTTAACAGCGACTCCAAAAACTCGATCAGCGGCGGGATGACCAGCTCATATCCCCAGCTATCGTATAAATCGAGCAGGCGACGGCGCAACTTTTCCAGGCACCGCGCATCCTCGGGAAGCATCTCGTCAATGCCGGCGGGTAAAAGCCAGGGGCTGTCTTGCATGATATTGTCCAATTACTCTTAGCCTTCAAGCACCGATTACGTACAACAAACCCACTCCCAAGAGCATGCTTGCCAACCCCAGGATACGTAAAGACGGACCTGGAACCCGCGCCGCCTGTTGCACCCAGTTTCGCCACTTCTCAGGAGATAGGAACGGTAAAATACCTTCAACAACCATTATTAAAGCAAGCGCTTTGAGGAATTCCTCCATCACTGCCGGCCCTCTCTCAGTCACAGCACAAACACCGCTCCTTTGCGTCCCTGCAATCGCGGCATGCGGTCCGTCCTGGACGTAAAAACGGGCGGTTTCCCCGCCCGTTTCCGCCTGATTATAAGTGAAATATAGTTAAATTACTTACCTTGCCTGGCCTTGTACGTCTTTGAAATACCGGAAAAACGCCGAATCCGGTTCCAAAACCAGTACGTCCTGTCCGCTCTCAAATGCATGCCGATAGGCATTCAAACTGCGGTAAAAGCTGAAAAATTCAGGATTTTTGCCATAAGCCTCGGCGTAAATTTCCGCCGCCTTGGCGTCCCCCGACCCGCGAATCGATTGGGATTCCCTGTAGGCTTCGGCCAGAATCTGTTCTCGTTCGCGCTCGGCCTCCGCGCGGACCCCCTTGGCCTCCTCGTGGCCTTCAGAGCGCAGCTGTTTTGCCACTTTAACGCGCTCCTGGATCATCCGCTCAAACACGGAATCACTGATGGATTCGGAATAGTCGAGCTTCTTGATGCGCACATCAACGATGGTAATTCCCAAAGGCTTTGATTCGGTATCCACATTATCACGAACCTGGTTCATGATTTGAGTGCGTTCACCCGCGATCACCTCCAGAATTGTGCGCTGGCTGATCTGGTTTTTCAGTGCATTATTGATAATCCTGGAAAGACGGGTGCTGGCGACGCGCACGTCACCTTGCGTTGCCCGATAAAACTGGGCAACGTCCGAAATTCGCCACTTCACAAAAGCGTCGACAATGACGTTCTTTTTCTCGCTGGTCAGATACTTTTCCGGCGTCGAGTCAACGGTCTGTATACGCTTATCAAACTTTTTGATGTTATTAAAAATGGGAATAATCCAATACAACCCAGGTTCATAATCACTTTTGACAATCTCACCCAGTTTGAACTTGATGGCCAGCTCCCGCTCATTGACAACGAAAGCCGACATGTAGACCAACACCGCCAGGACGGCAAAAATGATGACATTCGCTTGCAGCTTGCTCATATCAACGCGCCTCCCTTGAACGCAATCTGCCATCGTTACTGAAAAGCGGCCGCTCGGGCGATTCGGCCTGCTCCGTACCAGCTCCGGGCTCGACAGGCTGCACATACACACGCCCGCTCTGACCGGATACGATTTTATCCAACGGTAAATACATCAGATTATTGCCGCCCTCGACGTCAACCATGACTTTGCCGGTGCCTGCCAGCACCGACTCCAGTGTTTCCAGATATAAACGCTCCCGCGTTATCTTAGGCGCTTTCTGGTATTCACCCAGTAACTGGGTGAAACGGGCGGTCTCACCTTGGGCGGCTTTGACCACTGAAAACTCGTACGCCATGGCTTCTTCAATCTGCCGGCGGGCATCGCCGCGCGCTTTGGGAATTATCTCATTGGCATAGGCCTCCGCCTGTGTAATTATGCGCTCCTTGTCTTCGCGGGCTTTAATCGCATCGTCGAAGGCATCCTGAACTTCCTGCGGAGGTTGGGCATCGATCAGGTTGACATTAATAACTTCGAGGCCGGTCCCGTACAGATCCAGATTCTCCTGGAGCAGTTGCCTGACTTTATCCGGCACTTCGTCACGACCGTCCTGAATAACATAATCCAGCGAGTTTTTTCCGATCAGTTCGCGAAAAGCGCTTTCGCTGGCCTGCTGCAACGTCAAATCCGGCTGATCCACATTAAAAAGATAAGCGGCCGCGTCCTTGATGTTGTACTGGACGGTAAATGTCACTTGCACAATATTCTCATCGCCGGTGAGCACCTGGGCACTGCCGTCGGCAGCGCGCACGCCGGTCACATTGACTGTATCCACTGATTCTATAATCGGCGGATACCAATGCGGCCCGGGGAGGGTTGTTCCGCTATATTTGCCGAATCGCAGTTCAACACCGCGCTCCCCCTCATCCACTATATAGAGGCCTGAAAAAAACCAAACAGCCACCAAAACGACAACAATGGCTATAACGCCGAATGCTGAGCTGCTGCTGCCACCGCTGCCGCTGCCGCCGCGACGACCGCCAAAAAGTCCGCCCAACTTGTCCTGCAACCTGCGGAATATTTCGTCCAGCTCGGGAGGACCATCGTTTTTCCGGTTTCCCCAGGGATCTTTGTTGCCTCCACCCGGTTCATTCCAGGCCATAGTCAACTCCTAACGCGAATTAGTGATATTTTGCTCAGAATTCTAAGCTTCGGGACCCAAAAGAGCGGGCATTTTATTCGGCTCAGGCTGCCCCGGCAACCGTAGCGGCTTCCGAATTGCGGTATTCCTGATTGATTCGATCCACTGGAATACCCAAACGTCGTAACTGCTCTCCACTGATCCTGACACGCAACAGCCAACCCCCGTCTCCGTCGCCCTGATCGTCAAGCACCTGGCCATGTTCATACAGCATGGACCGCTGTCTACCCTCGCCGGGAGAAAGTTTTATCCAGCCACGGTAATCGCGATCCCGGAAAAATTCGGCAAGCACTTCGAACAACAAGCCCATCCCCGCTCCCGTAACGGCTGAAACGGCAACGCTTATAACATTACCTCCAGCGTCACGCGTCAAGGAAGGCTCCAGACCGTTCAGATCAATCTTATTGTAGACAATAACCTGAGGCACATCCGCCGCATCGATTTGCGCCAACACTTGATTGACCTGCTCGATGCGAAATAACCGCTCCTCATCGTGAGCATCTACTACATGAAGCAGTAATTCAGCCTCCCGGGTTTCCTGAAGTGTTGACCGGAAAGCCGCGATCAAATCATGGGGCAAGTCGCGAACAAAACCGACCGTATCCGCAAGCACCATTGCACCCGTTCCGGGTAAACTGATACGACGCAAGGTAGGGTCCAATGTCGCGAACATTTGGTCCTGTACATATACTCCGGCATCAGTGAGCCGGTTGAATAATGTTGACTTTCCAGCGTTGGTATATCCTACCAATGATACTGTCGGTACCTCGGCACGGGTACGGGCCCGTCGGCTTTGATGACGCTGTTGGTTAACCTTCTCCAGGCGTTTTTGAAGCTGAATAATGCGCCGTCCAATCAACCGCCTGTCGGTTTCAAGCTGAGTTTCGCCGGGACCACGCAAACCTATGCCGCCTTTTTGACGCTCCAAGTGCGTCCAGCCGCGCACCAACCGCGTCGACAAGTGCTTTAACTGCGCCAATTCAACCTGTAACTTACCCTCAAAACTACGGGCTCTCTGAGCAAAGATGTCCAGAATCAACCCTGGTCGGTCCAGCACCCGGCATTGGAGCAATTTCTCAAGATTCCGTTCCTGACTGGCGCTCAATTCGTGATTAAAAAGCACCACTTCCGCCTGATGCAGCTTGGCAACCGCTTGAATCTCTTCCGCCTTACCGGTACCTACATAAAAACGCGGATGAGGCGCAGTACGGCTGGCGCTGACGGCGGCCACCGGCCGTGTTCCGGCCGAGAGCGCCAACTCCTCAAACTCCTGGAGCTGTCCGGCGCCCCCGGAACCAAAATCAACATTAACCAGGATTGCGCGCTCGCCGTAGCCTGGGCGTTCAAATAACTCCATGGATGCTACAAAGCTTACGCCGGATAGATTTATTCTGAAGTTTCAAGATCAAGTTTGACTGGTTTGGATGGAACAATTGTCGATACAGCATGTTTATAAACCATCTGGCTGACACTGTTCTTCAGCAGAATCACAAACTGGTCGAATGATTCCACCTGTCCTTGCAGTTTGATGCCGTTTACCAGGAAAATGGACACCGGCACTTTTTCCTTACGTAACGCATTTAAAAAGGGTTCTTGTAAATGTTGCCCTTTGGCCATCAGTTGTCTCCGTTTCTAATTATTGTCACGTGCATGTATGACAAGTCTTTTGTAAAAGTTAAGCACTGGAAGCGATTCTAGCATATCAAACGAGATCATTACTCTAAATCGTTAATGCCCCAAAAACGCTGGTTACGCTCCAGTTCGACCGAAAACATATGCCTTAAACCAAAATGTTATATCTAACTGATTTTTGTTTGCTATTTCAGTCAAAAACGCAACCAAGAGCTCCTGGTTGTCGGATATACAAATATAGGTATAATTACATATTTATAAATTGCTCGATGATATTTGACAAGGCCCCCAAGTCCGGGTTCAAAAAATCAATCTTAAATAAATCACTTTCCCCCCTCAACCATGTAATCTGGCGTTTTGCAAGCTGTCGAGTGGCTATGACTCCTCGTTCGCACATCGTTTCAAGGTTAAACTCACCGTCCAAATACTGCCATACTTGGCGATAGCCTACCGTCCGCATCGACGAATAGCCCGACGTCAAATCACCCCGCGCCTTCAATTGAGCAACTTCCTCGACAAATCCACCGGCCACCATTTGCTCAAAACGCCGGGCGATCCGCGAATGGAGTTCGTTGCGATCGTCCACCCATAAAGCCAGTTTCAAAAGGCGAAAATCCGGCAACGAAGAATCTGTTTCCTGAAAAAAAGCACTTATGGGTTTACCTGTTAACCGGTGAACTTCCAAAGCTCTCAATATGCGTTGCGGATCATGCGGGTGAATACGTTGGGCGGCAGGCGGGTCCAGTCGCCGTAACTCCATATGAAGGCTGTCCAATCCTTCGCGTTTTACACGCTCCAGCAATGCCGCTCGTATGTGGGGATCCGCCTCGGGTAGCCGGGATAAGCCGTATTGCAGTGCTCTGAAATACAGCATAGTACCGCCTACCAGTAGCGGTATGCGGCCCCGCCGGCTGATATCGCGCATGGCCTTCAACGCATCTGTGCGAAAACGCGCGGCTGAATAAGTTTCTGCCGGATCCAGAATATCGATCAATCTGTGCGGGTAACGGGTCAACAGCGATTTGGAAGGTTTTGCCGTCCCGATATCCATTCCCCGGTATATCAGTGCAGAATCCACGCTGATAATTTCGAAAGGATATCTGTCACAAAGCCTGACGGCCAAGTCCGTTTTTCCGGTGGCAGTCGCCCCCATCAACAGCAGGGCCGGGGGCAAAGCTTTGTCGTTTGTCACCTCTACTGCCCGCGCATGAACAATTTATCCAGTTGCTGAATGCTGAGCTGCACCCAGGTCGGCCTGCCATGGTTACACTGACCACTACGTTCGGTTTGTTCCATTTCACGCAGCAATGCATTCATTTCGGCCAAAGTCAGCAGCCTCCCGGCCCGAATGGAAGCGTGGCAGGCCATGGTTGCCAATATCGCATCGGCGGCATCACTCATTCGTCGACTGTCGCCCCAGCTGGCAAGATCTGCAAGCATATCACGCACCAGTTGTACCGCATCGGCGTGACTTAACAACAACGGAGTTTGCAGAATGCGCAGTTGCTCGGGGCCAATGCGTTCCAATTCAATGCCGTAATCTTTAAATCGACTGATATGTGTTTCGGCCAGATCGGCTTCGAGCGTGGAAACCAATACTGTTTCCGGCACCAGCAAGGGCTGGGTTTGAACCGAGTGTCCGACGTACGCCGCCTTGAGTTTTTCATAAGTTATTCGTTCGTGTGCAGCGTGCATATCCACCAGCACCAATCCGCCGGCATTTTGGGCCAGAATATAAATTCCGTGTAACTGCGCCAGCGCGTACCCCAGCGGAGGAAAACAATCGCTTGTGGTGTCCTGCGCGGATTCAGGTTTTTCCCTAACGGCTGAAGAAGCGGGAGATACAGACTGTTCGGACAATGAATGCCCCGCATCCCCCGGCGAGTAAAACGCAGTGTATGCAGCCGCTACCTCCCGCATATTCAGCCCGGGTTGGAAGGGTTGCCGATCTGCCGTACTGGAAAAAGCTTTCTCCATTCTGTGGATGGGCGTGACTGTTTTGCCGGCCTGAGTGCCGGCAAGCGCCTGTTGCAGGGTCTTAAACAGGAAATCATGAACCAGTCGCGACTCTCGAAAACGCACTTCATGTTTGGCCGGATGCGCATTTACATCAACCATCGCGGGATCCATATCCAGGAAAAGCACAAAAGCGGGCTGACGACCGTGATACAACACGTCCTGGTAAGCCTGCCGTACGGCATGGCCGACCAATTTGTCTCGTACCATGCGGCGGTTAACAAAGAAAAACTGCATATCGGTTTGACTGCGGGAGAAGGTCGGCAATCCGAGCCAGCCGCTCAGTTTCAGCCCAGACACTGAGTTTTCAACATACAGGCATTGCTCAATAAACCCGCTACCGCAAATCGACGCGACACGCCGTTCCATCTGCTCGCGATCCGCGGCGGATTTAATATGATCGACAGGACGCTGGTTATGCCGCAAGCGTATTTCGACGCCGGGCCAACTCAACGCAATACGCTTGACAATATTGTCGATATGCTGAAATTCAGTCTTTTCGGTCCGCAGAAACTTCCGCCTCGCCGGTACATTAAAAAACAAATCGCACACTTCGATGGTCGTGCCCGGCGGATGACTCGCCGGTTGCGGGCCGGAAGCAATCCCCTCGGGTGTCCCGGGCAATACCCAGCCATGATCAGAGTTCTCGGGACGGGAAATGAGTCTAAGTTGCGACACTGATGCAATACTCGGCAGTGCCTCGCCACGAAACCCCAATGTACCGACGCGTTCCAGATCTTCAAGGTTCTGAATTTTGCTGGTCGCATGGCGTTCAAGCGCGTTGACCATATCGTCTCGCTCGATCCCGCAACCGTTATCGCGCACCCTGATCAGCTTGATGCCGCCCTGTTCAAGCTCCACTTCGATATCGGTTGCACCGGCGTCCAGACTGTTTTCAAGCAACTCTTTGACTACTGAAGCCGGCCGCTCAATAACCTCGCCCGCTGCGATCTGGTTGATAAGTTGGGAGGGAAGTTTCTGAATCCGCATGCCGATTTCCGCCGAGAGCGTATTATCGACCAATTCGCCTCCCCGCGGCTAGGTTTATGCGGAATTTAAAACCTTGACGACTGAGGACACAGCGCGCACAGAGAAAAACATTCCAAAACTGCGGGCTGGAAACTCAAATACTTGACGGGATAGGAAAAAACTTTTTTCAATTCCCTGGGTTCTCGCTGCCAGCGGTGGTTAGTACTTTGCGTAAGCTAAAGGTTGACAGCAGACAACCGATTGCTCTCCTGGCGGAGGTTGTTCTCGTGGGCAAACAGCGTTCCCCGGGGCGGCTTACGGCTGAAATAGCGTTTCACACCTTGTAGAATGGCGTCCGCTATCTTGGTCTGATGTTTAGTGCTGGTCAGTTTCCGCTCTTCGGCGGGATTGGAAATAAACGCGGTCTCGACCAATATGGAGGGAATATCCGGAGACTTCAGCACCATAAACCCCGCTTGCTGCACATGTCCGCGATGAAGCTTGTTATGCTGGCCAAGTTGGTTCAGCACTTCGGAACCTACGTCCAGGCTGGCTTGTATAGTTGCTGTCTGGGATAAATCCAGCAGTACAGAAGCGACAATATCGTCTTTATCATTCAAGCTGACACCGCCTATCAGTTCCGAGGCATTTTCACGGTTCGCCAGCCATTCCGCGGCCTCCGAGCTGGCGCCGCGCAGGGATAAGGCGTAGACCGAAGAACCCCGGGCGTCTTTATCATGGAAAGCATCGGCATGGATGGAAATAAACAAATCCGCCTTATACTCGCGGGCTTTCTCGATGCGCTCCCGAAGCCCCATATAATAATCGCCATCACGAATCAATACGGGCCGCATTCCTCGCTCAGTCTTTACCCGCCGGGCGAGCTCACGGGCAATTGCAAGCGCAATATCCTTTTCCAAGGTTCCCCGGTGACCGCTTGCCCCCGGATCCTTGCCACCATGACCGGCATCGATGGCAATCACAACATCGCGAAGCTTGTCAGATTCGGGTACCGCTTTTACAAGAGGCTTGGACGAAGAAGCCTCATTCTGTTTGAATAAATCGATAACCAGCCGGTAGCCGGAATCACCTTGCGGGCGCAACAAAAAGCTTTTTGGCGTTACGGATTCATTGAGATCAAGCACAATGCGAAGATCATTACCATTGCGGGGAGCATTTCGAATATTCCTCAACAATGCCTTTCTGTCCGTGTCAACCTGCAAAGCGGTACGAAGACTGACATTCTCGATATCAATAACCACCCGTTCGGGAGATTTAAGCGTAAAAAGAGCATGATCGACAGAGCCCGTCAAATCGAATACCACCCGGGTCCGTTCCTCGTTGGCCGAAAGCCGGAAATTCACGACTTCAGCGGAATCGACCAGAGGAGCGCCAACCGTCGTCGGCATGGCAACCGAACATAGCAGGCACATCAATATTCTTATAGCCATGGACGCCGAAACCCGCATTTTTAGACCCGTGCTTTTTTTACAATCCAACGATGCAATGTAAGTCTGGCGGATTTTGAGGAAAAATCAAGGTTTTTTCAATAAAAATAAATAGATAGATTACTTTTGTAAAGCTTGCCCTTAAGATTTCAATTTTTGCAGAATTCTCCCCCCCGCCGGCTTCTTTGCCGAACAAACCACTTTACGCCCATCGGGAGCCGTAGTTTCCAAACGGATAAATAAATCGGGTTCCGGCAACCAACCCCGGCCCTTCTCAGGCCACTCGATGAAACATAACGCGTTGGGCTGCAAATAATCCCGGAAACCGATCGTTTCCAGCTCTTCGGGGTCACCGAGACGATAAAGATCAAAATGATAACAGGCCAAATCGCCAAGTCGATAATTCTCGACCAGAGTGTAAGTCGGGCTTTTGACGTTGGACGTATGGCCCAGCGCGGTCAAAATACCTCTGACCAGGGTGGTTTTTCCAGCCCCCAAATTGCCTTGCAAATAGAGAATGCAGGGGGGCGCCAGCTCTTTCGCCAACCTTTCCCCCAGCTGCAGCATTTCGCCTTCGTTGGCAACATTAAACTCCAATATAGCCACGATTATGTCACCGGGGGATTGGCAAACTGTCTTACAAAAGGCAATAAATCCATTGCCAGCATCCCACGTTCCCCTTGTTCGGCAGCCTTGTCCGCCGCGCATGCATGCAACCATACGCCGGCACGCGCCGCTATGGCCGCCTCGCCGGTTTGGGCCAGCAAGCCGGCTATCACACCTGTTAAAATATCGCCCATCCCCCCACTGGACATGCCTGGGTTACCCAGCGCGCAAACCCCCACAGCCGGCGAACCTTCAGATGCCACCAGCGTCCCCGCGCCCTTTAATACTGCCGTGCCTTGGTAGCGCGCAACCAGCGCGCGAACTGCCGCAAAACGATCATGCTGGATATCGGATGTACTCGTGCCAAGCAATCGCGCGGCTTCCCCTGGATGGGGGGTCAATATCCAATTACCACGTGTTACCGGTTCCTCGGCCAGCAAATTCAACCCGTCGGCGTCGAGCACCAAACGGTGGTGACTG
>DASVCP010000230.1:0-4865 GCA_036381555.1 Gammaproteobacteria bacterium | reverse complement strand
GGGCCGTGGCGCTGTTCATTCGCCGTGCTTTGGCTCAGGGGCATCAACGAATCGGCGTTGTCACGGAAGACCGGCGGCTGGCGCGGCGTTTGCGCGCCTTGCTGGAACGCAGCAACATTTCGCTGCGCGACTCCGCCGGCTGGGCTTTATCCACCACCCGGGCAGCCGCTCTGTTGGAAAGCTGGCTGGAATGCATCGAGCAGGATTTTCCACACCAGGCTTTTCTGGATTTGCTGAAATCACCGGCCATCGCTGCACCCGAGGATGGCGCCAAACTGGTGCTGATTTATCGTCTGGAGCACGATATTATCCTGCACGAAAACATCGCCGGCGGTATTCAACGCTATCAACGCGCGCTGAATCACCGCGCCAACCGGTTGCACAATTGGAACAGCCGCATCCAGCAGGACCTGATGCAGATGTTGCAGCAGTTTGAAAAAGCAGCGGCGCACTTACAGCTGCTGCTCGATAAAGAGGCTAGCGCGGCAACCTGGCTGGAACTGCTGCTGGACAGCCTGGAAGCATTGAACATGACGGATTTTCTGGACAGTGATCCTGCCGGTTCGGTCATGCTAAACCTGTTCACACGGATGCAGTACGGCGCAGCTCAAAAAACGGTGCCGTTGAATTGGCTCGAATTCCGCATCTGGCTCGGCAGATCGATGGAGAAACATTATTTCAATCCCGCACCGCAAAGCCGTCAGGACATACAGTTATTCACCCTGGAACAAAGCCGCTTACAACATTTTGATGCCTTGGTGATCGCCGCCGCCAACGAACATCACTTACCGGGCGATCTTGGAGGCCTGCCGTTTTTTAACGAATCCGTGCGCGCCGGCCTGGGATTGCCGGACTGGCGTCTCCGCCTTCGCGCACGGGAACGCCAGTTCCGGCTGTTGCTGGAATCCAGCCAGTCCGTACTGGTGACCTGGCAACAATCGAATAACGGCGAACCGGTCAGTCCCTGTGCCTGGTTGGCGGCGCTCATTCACTTCCATAAAGCGGCCTACGGTAGCGATTTGCAGGATTATGCATTGCTGACGGCCGTCAATGGTTCCGAAAGCTCCGCCGGGGTAGCAGATGACAGCGTCCCTCCGTACCCCCCCCGTCAACCGGCACCGGTCGCGCCGGTCGAACAGTTACCGACGGAAATCACGGTTAGTGCCCATCAGCGGCTGATCAATTGCCCTTATCAGTTTTTTGTCGGCGACATACTGCTACTGAAGCCGACCGACGAAATACGCGAGACTCTGCAAAAATCGGATTACGGCAACCGGGTCCATGCCTGCCTTGAAGCATTTCACAGCGGAGTCGTCGGGCTTCCGGGGCCTTTTCAGGGGCCACTGACGGCTGCCAACCGCGAGGATGCCCTCGAGCAACTGGAAGTCATTTCCCGGCAAGTATTCACGCGGGACATTGAGGACAATTTTCAACATCGCGGCTGGTTGCGGCGCTGGCTGGCGTTCATACCCCGGTATATCGATTGGCAAATCGGGCATAACCGGACTTGGCGGATAGAGGCGGCCGAACAGCGTCTGAGCGCGGCATTGAGCAACGATCTTGTTCTGCGCGGGCGGATTGACCGGGTTGAAAAAAATGACGGGAAAACCGGCCTGATCGACTACAAAACAGGCAAAGTGCCGAAGCAAGCCGAGGTACTGTCCGGTGAAGAGGTGCAACTGGTCAGTTACAGCCTGCTGTTGGAGCACGTCAGCCAGGTGCTATATCTGGGGCTGGACGACCGGGAAGGGATAAACGACGGCACCTGTTTGGAAGCCGAGGCACTGGTCCCGCTCCGCGAGTCGGTACGCGAACGATTGATTCAGGCTTTTCAACGCTTGCGGGACGGCACGGCGCTACCGGCCTTCGCCGACAAGGCCACCTGCCAATACTGTGACGCGGCCGGCGTCTGCCGGCGGCAAGTATGGGAAAGAGTAAAATAAGGAATAACGAGTAGAGAGTATTCAGTAATGAGGGAGGCCTCGTGGTTTTCATTTCTCCATACTAACTACCGATACTCATAGTGCACCCGGTTTGAAACATTACACAGCAGTTCATAGGAAATGGTGTTCGCGTGACGGGCGATTTCATCGACGGACAAACCCGGGCCCCACAGGACAACCTCATCGCCAACCTTGGCATCGATACCCTGCAAATCCACTGTAAGAAGATCCATGGAGACCCGGCCGACGATAACGGCGCGTCGCCCCCGAATCAATACCGGTGTGCCGGCAACAACGCCTCGTGGATAACCATCGCCATAACCGATGGCAACAACGGCTACTGTCATGTCGTGGGGACATACCCAGGTGCCGCCATACCCCACAGGATCGCCTTGTCTGTGCGCATTTAGCGCAATCACACGGCTGGTAAGTTTCATAACGGGCTTCAAATTCAGGTCTGAACCGCAACCGGGTAAAAATGGCGACGCACCGTACAACATGATTCCCGGCCTTACCCATTCGCCGCGCGAAGCCGGCCAATCCACCAGCGCGGCCGAATTGGCGAGGCTGCGCTCAGCCTGCAATCCCTTGGTGGAAGCCGTAAAGCTTTCAATCTGTCGCCGTGTGAAATCGTTTGAAATCTGCAATTCGCCCTGGGCCCCTTCATCGGCACGCGCCATATGGGTCATCAGCTTGACCTCGCCCACGGCTTTTAAGGCTTTCATGCGCCGCCACAACGATTTCGCCTTTCCAGGCGCAAATCCCAGTCGATTCATGCCTGTTGAGATTTTCAACCAAACGGTAATCGGCATCCCGGTCTGAAAAGACGCAAGCAGTCGCAATTGCTTTTCGTGATGCACAACCGGCCAAAACTTCTTGGCGGCACAAAGTTGTAGTTCACGTTCATTGTGAAAACCCTGAAAAACGGTAACAGGCTTTTCGATACCATGCCATCTCAAGGCAAGCGCCTCATCAACACAAGCAACGGCAAATCCGTCGCCGGCATGCAATCGATCAGCGACCGGCAGCATACCATGACCGTATGCATTAGCTTTAATCACACACATCAACTTGCTGTTTCCGGCAAACTGACGGGCAATATTGAAATTATGTTCTAGCGCACCCAGATCGATGATGGCTTGCGCGGTTCGCTGCATTCTACTGATACCTTCGAATGACCGGAGAAAATGACAAGTAGGCCGCGGCTGGATCCCGAAGCCGGGACATTAAAATTTCTCAAGCTTCGCAGCCTGCGATGGTGATGACAACTCGTTGCTGTATATTTCCGGCGAGTAGTTTTCGAACTTGGTGTATTGACCAAGAAAGGTTAGACGGCAAGTACCGGTGGGACCGTTGCGTTGCTTGCGAATAAGAATCTCCGCCGTTCCTTTATCCGGACTGTCTTCATTATAGACTTCATCACGGTAGATAAAGACGATCACATCGGCGTCCTGCTCGATGGCGCCCGACTCGCGCAAGTCCGACATCACCGGCCGCTTGTCCGGCCGCTGCTCCAGGCTGCGGTTCAACTGAGACAGCGCAATCACGGGTACGTTCAGCTCTTTGGCCAGAGCCTTTAATGCCCGGGAAATCTCGGAAATTTCCGTTGCCCGGTTTTCCTTGTTCTGAGGCACGTTCATCAGCTGCAAATAGTCCACCACGATCAGGCCAAGACCGTGCTCCCGCTTGATACGCCGCGCCCTGGCACGCAATTCGGTGGGCGACAACGCCGGTGTCTCATCGACGAACAAAGGTGCCTCCGAAAGCATCGCAATGGCCGAGGTGATTCTCGGCCAGTCCGAATCCTCCAGCCTGCCTGTTCTCAGGCTCTGTTGATTAATACGCCCCAAAGAGGAAATCATACGCATGGCCAACTGTTCGCCCGACATTTCCATACTGAATATCGCCACGGGTTTACGGTGCTTGATGGCGGCATTCTCAGCGATATTCATGGCAAAACTGGTTTTTCCCATGGAAGGCCGGCCAGCCACAATAATCAGGTCCGACGGCTGCAATCCGGAGGTCATCTCGTCGAATTTATCAAAACCGGTAGCAACCCCTGTAACTGCGCTGCCGTTATTAAACAACTCGTCGATACGGTCGACAGCCTGACTTAATAAATCCTTAATGCCCCTGAAACCGCTTTGCCGGCCTGCGCCCTCATCGGCGATCTTGAATACCCGGGTCTCCGCTTCATCCAGCAGTTCCTTTACCTCGCGGTCGCCGGCGTCATAGGCACTGGCGGCTATTCCCTCGCCCACCTGGATCAACTGCCTGAGTACCGAGCGTTCCCGCACAATTTCGGCATAGGCCTTAACGTTGGCCGCACTGGGTGTGTCTTTGGCCAGCGTTCCCAGGTACAACATACCACCGGCTTTTTCGAGCTCGCCACGCTGTTCCAGCCATTCGCTCAAGGTAACCACATCTCTGGGCTTGTCCTGTTGCGCAAGCGCGGCAATCGCCCGAAAAATCAAGCGATGCTCTTTTCGATAAAAATCAACCTCCACAACACGGTCGGCCACAATGTCCCAGGCGCCATCGCTTAACAACAGACTGCCCAGTACCGCCTGCTCGGCTTCAATCGAATGTGGAGGCAATTTCGGCCGGTTATGTATGAGGTCGTCTTGCTGAGAGGAGTGAACCAACTGCACCATATGCCGCCTATCGGGTAAAAATTATAGTAATTATAACCGAAGCTTGGATTTGCCTGCTCCGCGGTTGCCCGGTTTGCATCACAATTCGTCGCGACCGGGAGACAGCGCACATTAAAGCACGAGTTATCGATGGCGTCATGTGGAATGTCTGTGAATTACTTGTGTGCAGAACCGGCCGGGGGGAAATTCTTTCAGAAATTGGAGCACTTCGCGAAGAGTGGAGAGTAAACGGGCAAAATGCTTGACAAACCCATGAGCCGATTCAAGC
>DASVCP010000229.1:0-4174 GCA_036381555.1 Gammaproteobacteria bacterium | reverse complement strand
GCCGTATATCTATTCTCAGGCCGGCGACATGTATCACAAGGACAACACGCTGATGCGCGCGCTGGTGATGGACTTTCCTCATGACCAGCGTGTTAAAGACATCGGCGATCAATACATGTTTGGCCCGGCTTTCCTGGTCAGTCCCGTGTACGAACACAAAGCCCGTCAGCGCGCGTTATATCTGCCGGCCGGCGCTCAATGGTACGACTTTTATACCGGTGAAGTTTTCAAGGGCGGAAGCCGGATAGAAGCAGCCGCGCCGTTGAACCGCATGCCGTTGTTTGTCAGGGCGGGTTCCATCGTGCCCACCGGTCCGGCGATTCAATACGCCGATCAGGTCATGAACGCGCCGCTTACGCTGCTGGTCTACACCGGCGCCGACGGTTCCTTTGAGCTTTACGAAGATGACGGCCGCACGTATGGATACGAAAACGGCGAGTGGTCGCGCACGCCGATCGACTACAACGAATCCGAAGGGACGTTGACCATCGGTAAGCGCATCGGCGAATTTGCCGGCATGGAAAAAAACCGCACGGTCCATGTGCGCTGGATTTCCGGGCCGACCGCGGACGCGGTGAATTTCGATGCGAAGCCTGACCATACCGTTGAGTATTCAGGCGAGCCGCTTGTGATCAAACGGTCGAAAGAGTAGTCCTGAGGCCTGTATTGCCGTGGCGGACAATACAGGCCTTCATCTTTTGCTTCCCTGTATTCTCTTGAACATCGCTTTCTAATGAAACGGCATAGTCCCAACTTTTGCCGGAGGAAAAAGGACGTACATGTTTCCTGATTGGGTTAGGCTTAGGCGCTCAAGATAGCGGCCTGGAAACAGCTGTTGCATTCGGCGCAATCCGGGAAATGTTTTCCAATCCGAGAGATATCCAAAGATGTTGATAAAAATGCGATTCTTTAAGGCGGCAAGCGTAAGCGGTGGTCTTTTGGGACTGTTTTTGATCCCGGCTTGTAACAACGAAGTCAGGCAATCGGTCAAGGACATCGAAATATGGCCGCAGGTTTCAAGCCCGGTCCGGGATACGGATGCCGTCGGGAAAAAAGTCGAGGACTTGCTGGCGCGCATGACAGTGGAAGAAAAGGTCGGCCAGATCATGCAGGCCGAGATTCAGGCTATCACGCCGGAAGAAGCCCGGATCTACCACATCGGTTCGATATTGAACGGCGGCGGTTCGACGCCGCACCGCAAAAAAAATGCCACCGCGGCGGATTGGCTGGCCATGGCCGATGCGTTTTATAAAGCGTCCGTGACGCCGGACGGAGGTGCCGCCATTCCCATTATCTGGGGTACCGACGCGGTGCACGGCCACGGCAACGTCATAGGCGCGACGCTTTTCCCGCATAACATCGGCCTCGGTGCCGCTCGCAATCCGGAATTGATCCGACAAATCGGCGTAGCCACCGCCAGCGAAGTCCGCGCCACGGGCATCGACTGGGTGTTCGCGCCGACGCTGGCGGTCGCGCAAAACGACCGCTGGGGCCGCAGCTACGAAAGCTATTCCGAAGATCCGGAACTGGTCCGCGTGTACGCCGCCGCCATGGTGAAAGGCTTGCAGGGAGAACCCGGCACACAGGCGTTTCTGAGTGATCAACGGGTCATCGCCACGGCCAAGCATTTTCTCGCCGACGGCGGCACCGCCGGCGGCGACGATCAGGGCGACGCCCGCATCAGTGAACGCGAACTGGTTGAGATACATAACCCCGGTTATCCGGCGGCGATCGAGGCGGGAGTACAGACGGTCATGGCCAGTTTCTCTTCCTGGAACGGCGAAAAACTGCACGGTCATAAATACCTGCTCACCGATGTGCTGAAAGGGCGCATGGGCTTTGACGGGTTTGTCGTCGGTGACTGGAACGGCCACGGCCAACTTCCCGGCTGCACCAACGCCTCCTGCCCGCAAGCGATCAACGCCGGTATCGATCTGCTGATGGTGACGCATGACTGGAAAGCCATGATTGAAAACACTCTGGCGCAAGTACGTTCGGGCGAGATATCGATGGCGCGGCTGGATGACGCCGTGCGGCGTATTCTCAGAGTGAAAGTGCGCGCGGGTCTGTTCGACGGCAAGTCGCCGTCCGAACGGGTCGGGAACCGGAGCGCGGTGGGAAACAGCCGGCACAGGGCGTTGGCCCGGCAGGCCGTGCGCGAAAGCCTGGTACTGCTTAAGAACAGTAACAAGCTCCTGCCGCTGTCCCCCCGGCAGACGATTCTGGTCGCCGGCGACGGCGCCGACAATATCAGCAAGCAGGCCGGCGGCTGGAGCGTGACCTGGCAGGGCACCGATACCACCAATCAGGATTTCCCGGGCGCCACTTCGATATATAAAGGTATAAGCGATGCGGTTGAAAGCGCCGGCGGCAAGGCCGTGTTGTCGGCGGACGGCGAATATCCCGCTGATCTCAAACCGGACGTGGCCATCGTCGTATACGGTGAAGATCCGTACGCGGAAGGCCAGGGCGACATCACCACGCTCGAGTTCGAGCCCCGGCTTAAAAACAACCTGGCGCTGCTGAAGAAATTCACCGCGCAAGGCATTCCCACTGTTTCGCTTTTTATCTCCGGCAGGCCGCTGTGGGTGAACCCGGAACTGAACGCCTCCGATGCGTTCGTGGCGCTGTGGCTGCCCGGCAGTGAAGGCGCGGGCGTGGCGGACGTCATCGTCGCCGATAAAGACGGCAACCCGCGTTACGACTTCAAGGGCAGGTTATCCTTCTCCTGGCCGCGCACGCCCCTGCAGGAAGTTTTGAATCCTCATCACCCGAACTACGATCCACTTTTCAGGCTGGGTTACGGTTTGACGTACGCCTCGGGTGAAGAAGGGCCGACCGAACTGTTGGAAGATGTCGACGGCGTGGACGCGGGTAGCGCCGACGATATTCCGCTTTATGCCGGACGGCCGCTGGAACCGTGGCGCGTGTTCATCACCAATCACGAGCGCAGCCAGATATTGAGCGGCGCGTTCGCCGCCTTACCCGAACAGGACGTCGTGATCAGAACCTCCGACAAGGATACGCAGGAAGACGCACTCACCGTGAGCTGGCAGAACGCGCAACTGGCCGGCCTGTTCTTCCATCAAGGCAGACCGTTGGATCTCTCGCGGTACCTGGTGGAAGGCGCGGTTGTTTTCGATTTGAAAATCGACCGACCGCCGACGGATGAGTTGAAACTGGTCATGCAATGCGGCTCCGGTTGTGAGCGAGAACTGCCATTAACGGAAACCGTTCGTCGCGGCGCAGGGAAAGGATGGCGGACCGTTACCGTCAGGCTGTCCTGTCTTGCCCGCGAAACGGATACGTTTGAACAGGTTACCGGTCCCTTTTCGCTGCAATCGTCAGGAAAAGGGCAGGTCTCTGTAGCCAATATCAGGTTCGTGATGAACACGGAAACCAATGTTGATTGTCCGGATTAGAGAGGGATCCGAACATCTATCCGGAATGCATTAATTGATTGTTTTATTTTTTAACTGGGGATTCGATCGAATGAATTCAGCCTGGGCAGGCCGGGAACTGCGGATTCTGTTACGCTTGCCGTTCAAATGCCGGCTTTGTCTGAGAAAGCGATCCGATTTTTATAGAGTGTCATAATGACTATAAGGTATCCTGCAGTGGAGCCGAAAACAGATTGTCCGTCGAAAACCGGCCGGTCTATGTCAGTCGGCCGCGGCGGCATACTTTGGCTCGTTGTGATTCTTCTGCTGTCGGGGTTGCACGCGCACGCCTCAACGGTTGAACATGAATCATTGATGCTTTGGTTCGACCGCCCCTCGGCCGATTGGGAAAGGGAAAGCCTGCCGATCGGCAACGGCGCGATGGGCGCGGCGGTGCAGGGGGGAGTCGACCGGGATGTCATTCAGTTCAACGAGAAAACCCTGTGGACCGGCGGACCGGGTTCAACCGAGGGATATGACTTCGGCGTCCCCGATGAATCGCTGACCGGTGAACTGCGGGCGGTGCGCAAGGAACTGCGGGCTAAAGGCGCCATGACGCCGGAGGCGGTGGCGGAGCGGCTGGGACGGCCGATGAAGGGTTACGGGCATTACCAGAATTTCGGTGAGATCGTGCTGGAGTTCGCGCCGTCGAAAGATGTCCGCGATTACCGGCGCGAGTTGAACATCCAACGCGGCGTGTCCCGCGTCAGTTACCGGGATCAAGGTATACGCTA
>DASVCP010000228.1:0-2023 GCA_036381555.1 Gammaproteobacteria bacterium | reverse complement strand
CAAATCCGAGGCCAGTATTTAACGCGATTAAAAATCAAATACTTACGCAGTAATTTCGTACGGTGTGAGATAAGGTGTCAAGTGTGACGACTCCGGCATTTACAGGTAAAGCGGAATCGTGAGCACACAACGTCACGAGTGAAGAAAATGAAACGATGCAGGTGTCAAAGTCATGAAGGAGCCTGATTGGGCCGGTCATCCTTGAAAAAAGCAAAACCTCCCTCCGGGGAGAGGGAGGCCTTGTCTATCTGCGTTACAGTCCTCAGCTGTACAGAACCAACTGCCTAACTTTTGATAACCCGCTTCCTGCGCAGGACGCCCAGACCAATTAGGCCCAGGCTCAACAGAGCGAGCGAGCCCGGTTCCGGAACACTGACAGCGCCGTTGCCATGAGTGACACGAATGAACATGTCATCATAATCGTTGTCGGGACCGGCGCCGCCGTCATCCAGCGCAAGCCAGATGGAATTTCCGGAAGTGGCCGACGCATCCTCGACGATACTCAGGAAAAAGTTGGGTGTACTGACGCTCCCATCCGAGTTATCGGGGTTCGAGCCGTTCATGACACTTTGACCGGTGGTGGTCACCAGAAACTGGAACGGCAGCACGCCGCCCATGAATTCCATGCTGTGCGTCATGCCGATCGAAGAAGACACGGTACCCTGGGCGACATCGTGCAGACCTGATGTTTCGGTGTCGAAAATGACTTCATCGTTCAACAGAAACTGATTGCCGTAACCGGCCTCAAAACCGATGAACTCGAAGTTCAGGGTGCCGGCATCCGCAGACAGTTGACCCCCGAACCAGCCATCGACCGATCCGCCTTCCAGGACACGGCTTGAAGCACTGCCGCTTGGAATGGTGCCGGCCGTACCTCCGTCAATCATAAAAGTCGCGTTGGCCGGATTAAATGCGGTGAGCATTAAGCCGAAGCCAATTAACTTCGTGATATTTCCCATAATACAAAACCTCCAGATTTTATTTTAGGTTCCAACGTCCTGTATGGTTGCAAATCCGGGGCCAGCATTTAAATCTATTAATAATCAATAAGTTATGAAAAAAAATGCACGAGGATGGTTTAAAGCGTCAAACATGGCGACACAGTGATAATCCACTTGCAGCGAAACACTCCAACTTAACCGGTGTTTGCTATACGAGTGCCTGACGCATTATCTTGTCGAGGATAATTTGCGGAATGATGCTTCTGGCCGGTTTGCCGGTTTCCAAAGCTTTGGTGGTTGCGTCTATACCCCACTTGGTCGTTCTGCCGTTGCATTCGGAAGGGTCGACGCCGTTGCCGATCTGATCCGGCAATATCAGGATATCCCTGTCCGCCTGCACCATGGTTGCCAGAGCCTTGTTGACCTGTTGCGCATTTTTCAAATCCACATCCTGGTCGAAAACCACAACCTGCTTTACATACCGTTCGTTGGCGAGAATTTCGCGTATCATCCTCTTGGCGTCGGTTTGCTTGACATCTCCCGACAAGCGCAGGTAAAGCGTCATGGGCCCGGCTTGATGCAGTTCGGCTATACCGGGATATTTCTTAATCAACGTGCGGTGCAAATGTATTTTGACGGCGATACCTGTCATGTTTAAATGTTCAAGATGTCCGGCCACGATTTCCTGGTATATCGGTTTCTTCCGGGTACTCATGACTTTGACTTCGAATACCGGTCGCGGCGCGGCCGTCGACACGAACCCCAATGCCTCTCCATACGGACTTTCCTGAACTGTTTGCCGGTGACATATGACTCCTTCCAATGCAATTTCGGCGCGGGCCGGCACCGGCAACCCCGGATTAACCAGTGATGGGGTAATTTCCAGCGGATATCCCAGCAATCCGCCTATCACAGCCAGCTCGTCGACATCCCTGCCGCCGGCGGCAAGGCTGCCGAGCGCCCACAGGGGATGCGCGCCGATAAACACGACTACGGGTGTGGAGCGATCCTGTTCGGCATTGGTTTGAAAAATCCGATCCAGATGCCCCGCGGGTGTCATATATATGGTTGTACGGGAACGG
>DASVCP010000227.1:0-11580 GCA_036381555.1 Gammaproteobacteria bacterium | reverse complement strand
GTCAAATGCAGATTTTGCAGGAACAGCGCCACAGATATAGCTATTACTGTTATGTGTCCGCAGTCGGACAGCACAATACGAAATCTGCGGATGCACTTCACTTGTAATACGACTCGTCCCTCGTGCGGGCGGTCGTCCGTGGTTAAAGTCTTTTACCGGGCGAAAATCTTATCGTTTTTCTCGTATACCGCGACAATTTTTTCGCCGTCCCAACGATACAAAAGTTGCGACCCCTGCACGGGAATACCGACAGCCGGCGGTCTGAGCGCGGCGATACATTGACCGCCTGGGTCCCGCACGCTGTTGTAAACGATGCCCCAATGCCCGGCCTGGCGGATTTGCGCGCCGAACGCCTGCGCCACCGGATAGTGACCGATCTCCGGCTGGTGCAGGCGCTCATAATCCGACCCGCGGATGTCAACCAACGGCTTGTGTATCTTACCGATAAACACCCGCATATCCAGATCGCCCGGCGCCTCGCCGGTATAGCGCAGGAAACGTTCACGATGAAACACGGTTTCATACACGGCGGTGTGCAAGCTGTGTGCGGCGTAATACACGCCGAAACTGCCGTCGCTGAAACGGGTCGGGCGGCCGATGTGCGTGAACGCCGCCATAACGATGCTCGATCCCGGCCCGCTTAAACGATCCTCGGGACTCACCTGCTTGATATCGCCGACTTCCTCGCGCAACCGGTCGTTGGTCAATGACTCCACCGCGAACGCCGCGTCCATCAACTTCGGATCGACCAGGTTCTCCAGGAAATTGATCGGCGGAAACTTGGATGGAATGATCCGGAACTGCTGCCGCCAGCGCAGCCGGCTGAGCTTCACTTCCCGTTCGTCCTTGTGCTGGCTATCCGGCATGAATGATCAAACTTGTTTTATATAAAACCTTGACGCAAAGACGCGAAGGCGCAGAGTACTACCAAAAATTAATGAGCCTAATGCGTTTAAAACAGTTACTTTGAATATTACGGAATGCTGAAAATGTAAGCGCAAGAGTATTCGTGTTTTAGAACCTTAAATTACTCTGCGCCTTTGCGTCAAAAATTATTTTAACCTCTTTCGGCATCGAGAAAGCGGCGCACGTCGTACAGGTCGGCGACGTTGCCCTGCAGCATTTTGTCCAGCGCGCGCTTGCCGCCGAACAACGGTACATCGTTCGGTTTCTTCACCCAGCCGTTGGCGGCCGGCTCATCGGGCAACAGAATCAACAGGGACTTGTAGATCCCCATGATGTAAGAAATCCGTTCCAGCATATCCTGGCTCAGGCGGCCTTTTTTCTCTGCGCGCAATTTATAAAACGTCGAAGTCGGCGGATTGCCCAGCAACACCTGCTGTTCGGCGGCGGATAATCCCCAGCGCGCGGTGATCCCGAAAAACGCCTGCAGCGCGGCGGCGCCGAGCTCCTCGGGTGTATGGTGGGTGGCAACTTGTCTGGCAATGGCCGCTTGCATGGCATTGATTCCATAATTGGAATAATTATGAGTATATTCTATATTTAGAATATTGCAACCGGTCTAACAGCCGGAAAAACTATTCGAGACTCTCATGATGATCCGGCTCCCAAAGCCAGGCCGCCCCCCGTACACCGCTGGCATCTCCATGTTTGGGCGGCGTGAGTCGGGTTTTGACGACATCGGAAAAAATATATTGACCCCACAAAGCGGGCACCGTTCGATACAGGCGCGAGACGTTGGACATACCGCCACCCAGCACGATCACTTCCGGGTCAAGAATATTAATGATATGCGCAAGACTTCTGGCCATGCGATCCTCATAACGCCGCATCGCGATTTCCGCGATATTTTCGCCCTGTTCCGACCGCCTGACCACTTCCTGGGCGGTAACGGTATTCCCGGTGAGCCCGGCATAATCCCGGCTTAACCCGGGGCCGGAGATAAACGTTTCAATACAACCATGCCGGTCGCAATAACAAGCGGCCCCGGGTAACTCATCCTCTCTCGGCCAGGGTAAGGGATTATGCCCCCATTCACCGCCTATCGCGTTAAAACCGGTCAGCACCCGATTGTGGACCACGATTCCCGCCCCCGTCCCGGTGCCGATGATGGCGCCAAACACTACGCCGGCGCCGGCTGCCGCCCCGTCGGTCGCTTCCGATAATGCGAAGCAATTGGCGTCGTTTTCAATGCGGATTTCACGGCTCAACAACGCTTCCAGATCTGCTTTTATGGGGTGACCGTTCAGTTCGGTGCTGTTCGAATTGCGCAACAAACCCGTCGCGGGTGACAATGCCCCCGGTGTGCCGATACCGACAGTTGCCGATTCACCGGCCTCGTCCTCCAGTTGCCGCACCAATCCGGCAATTGCGTCAAGAATTCCACGGTATTCCCCTCGCGGCGTGTCGATACGCCGCCGGGCAAGCACGCCGCCGTTTTCATCCAATGAGATGCCTTCGATCTTGGTGCCGCCCAAATCAATTCCAATGCGCATAACGATTACCCAATTGAAGAACCTGCATTGTAAAACCAAAAAGACTATGATGAGTGCCTTTTGTAAATCAGCCCGAGATAATTTGTATTTTTTGATATGAACAACGCCGTCCAGGAAATCCCGCTGCTCAACCTGTCGCTCGCCTTCATTCCCGTGCTGGTCGTCATCGCGATCCTGTATAAATGGTCGCACGATTATCGCACCAAGCTTTACGCCCTCTCGCGCATGCTGGTTCAGTTGCTGTTGATCGGCTATTTCCTCACTTACATCTTCGAATCCGACAACGCGTTGGTCGTGCTGGCCGTACTGCTGGTAATGGTGCTCATTTCGAGTTGGATCGCTTTACGGTCGACTCACGTGCCGCGATAAACACTCTACATCAAGGCACTGTTGTCAATCCTGCTGGGTGGCGGAGCCACCCTGGCCCTGATCACCCAGGCCGTGCTGCGGCTGGACCCGTGGTATCACCCCAGTTATCTCATTCCGCTGGGCGGCATGATCTTCGCCACCGCCATGAACGGCATGAGCCTGGCAGCCGAACGGGTGGAATCGGAACTCCAACGCGGCGTCGGTTACGAGGACGCGCGCAAGGTAGCGTTGCGCGCCGCGCTGATCCCGATCACCAACTCCCTGTTCGCCGTCGGACTGGTGTTCCTACCCGGCATCATGACGGGGCAAATACTCTCCGGCGTATCCCCGCTGATCGCCGCCCGCTACCTGATCATGGTCATGTGCATGACCTTCGCCTCCGCCGGCCTGTCCTCGGCGTGCTTCCTGATGCTGATCAAAGGCCAAATTCAAAACCGTCACCACGGAGACATGGAGACAAACCCCTGATTTTATAAATTTTAACCACGGAGGACACGGAGAACACGGAGAAAAGTAAAAGAAGAGTAAGGCTCAAGATGTATATGAATTTCATCCAATTTTCAGAACCGAAGGTTTTTTACCTCATAAAATGCTTTTAACCTCAGTGTCTCCGTGTCCTCCGTGGTTAAACTGGGTTTTGATTTACCCATAGGAAAGCCCTTGCGGCCTGTATACAATACGCGCTTTGTTTTGCGCCCCTGATGCCATGAGTGAAAACACCAGACCCCCGCACTTCATCGAACAGATCATCAGAAAGGATCTTGCGGAAGGCAAAATCGACCAGGTGGTGACCCGCTTTCCGCCGGAGCCCAACGGTTATCTGCATATCGGCCACGCCAAGTCCATTTGCCTGAATTTCGGCATGGCACAGGAATTCGGCGGCGTCTGCAACCTGCGTTTCGACGACACCAACCCGGAAAAGGAAAACGAGGAGTTCGTCAACGCCATCCAGGAAGACGTCAAGTGGCTGGGTTTTCAGTGGGCCGGCGAGGTCAAATACACCTCCGATTATTTCGACCGGCTGCACGAGTGGGCCATCCACCTGATCAACCAGGGCAAGGCCTATGTCTGCGATCTGACGCCGGACCAGGCCCGCGAATACCGCGGCACCCTGACCGAACCGGGTAAAAACAGCCCGTACCGCGACCGCGGCGTCGAAGAAAACCTGGCGCTGTTCGAAAAAATGCGCAACGGCGAATTCGAGGAAGGGTCGTGTTCGTTACGCGCCAGAATTGACATGGCCTCGCCCAACATCAACCTGCGCGATCCGGTGATCTACCGTATTAAGAAGGCGGCCCACCATCACACCGGCGACAAGTGGTGCATCTACCCGTCTTACGACTTTGCCCATGGCCAGAGCGACGCAATTGAGGGTATCACCCACTCCATCTGCACGCTGGAATTCGAAGACCACCGACCGCTGTACGACTGGTTCATCGACAATCTGCCGGTGCCGGCGCGGCCGCGCCAGTACGAGTTTGCCCGGTTGAACCTGAATTACACCGTCACCAGCAAGCGCAAGTTGAAACAGCTGGTGGACGAAGGCCACGTCGACGGCTGGAACGATCCGCGCATGCCGACCATCTCCGGCCTGCGGCGTCGCGGCTTTACACCGGCTTCCATTCGCAACTTCTGCGAGCGTATCGGCGTCACCCGTTCGGAAGGCGTGGTCGATGTCGGCATGCTGGAACACAGCATCCGCGACGATCTGGACAAAAACGCGCCACGGGCCATGTGCGTATTGCACCCATTGAAAGTGGTGCTGACCAACTACCCGGAAGGTAAAGTCGAGGAACTGACGGCGCCCGGCCATCCGAACCGCGACGACCTCGGCACCCGCGTGTTGCCGTTCACCCGTGAAGTCTACATCGACCGGGACGACTTCCGCGAAGAGGCCAACAAAAAATACAAACGTTTGGTGCTGGGCAAACGCGTTCGTTTGCGCAACGCCTACGTCATCGAAGCTGACGAAGCAATTAAAAACGCAAGCGGCGAGATTACCGAAATCCGCGCGCGCATCCTCGAAGGCACCACCGGCAGCGACCCCGCTGATGGCATCAAGCCCAAGGGGGTAATTCACTGGGTATCCGCCGATGCAGATCGGTATCTCGACTGCGAAGTGCGCCTCTACGACCGCCTGTTCAACGACGAAGCGCCGGACGCCGGCGGCAAGAATTTCCTCGCTTCGCTCAATCCGGACAGCCTGGAAATATTAACCGGCTGCAAGGCGGAAATCGGCCTGGCGAACGCCGCCCCCGGCGAACACTACCAGTTCGAACGCGAAGGCTACTTCTGCCTTGACAGCAAATACACCGCCAAAGATAAACCTGTCTTCAACCGCACCATCGGCCTGCGCGACAGCTGGGCCAAAATCGCCGACCAGGACTGAAAAGAAAATTAACCACGGAGCGCACGGAGAACACAGAGAAAAACGTTAAATAAATTGAAATTCTCAAATTGTTTATCAAGAGTTGACAAAAATGCTCTCACCTCTTTACTCACTATCTGTGCTTACAGGTTCTTAACTTAAATTTTCTCTCTCTGTGATCTCCGTGTCCTCCGTGGTTAAATTGTTTTTAAGCTGCGTGGGAAAAGGACTTACGCAGATTTTTTGCCGCAGTGACCATGTTCTCCAGCGCGGCCTGCACCTCGGGCCAGTTGCGGGTCTTCAGGCCGCAGTCGGGGTTGATCCACAAGCGCTCCACCGGAATCAACCGGCTGGCCTTCGACAGCAGCGTGATCATTTCCGACACTGCCGGCGTGCGCGGCGAATGAATGTCGTAAACACCCGGGCCGATTTCGTTCGGGTATTTGAATGCCCGGAACGCTTCCAGCAGTTCCATGCGCGAGCGCGAGGTTTCGATGGTGATAACATCGGCGTCCAGCGCGGCGATCGCCTCGATGATGTCGTTGAACTCCGCGTAACACATGTGGGTATGAATCTGCGTTTCGTCACTCACCGCGCACGAGGCGATTTTGAAACAGTCCACTGCCCAGCGCAGGTAGGCGTTCCATTCCGAATGCCGCAAGGGCAGGCCTTCGCGGAACGCCGGTTCGTCGATCTGGATCACGCGAATGCCGGCGGCTTCCAGATCGGCGACCTCGTCGCGCAAGGCCAGCGCGATCTGCCGGCAGGTGGTCTCGCGCGGCTGGTCGTCGCGTACGAACGACCATTGCAGCACGGTCACCGGCCCGGTCAACATGCCTTTAACCGGTTTATCGGTTAACGACTGGGCATATTGCGTCCACTCCACCGTCATCGGCGCCGGGCGGCCGACGTCGCCGACAATGACCGGCGGCTTGACACAGCGCGAACCGTAACTCTGCACCCAGCCGTGTTGTGTGAACGCGAAACCTTCCAGCAGCTCGCCGAAATACTCCACCATGTCGTTGCGCTCCGCCTCGCCGTGCACCAGCACGTCCAGGCCGATCGCCTCCTGCCGGCTGATCGCCTGGCGTATCTCTTCCCGCATCCGTTCGCGATATGTCTGCTCGTCGATGCGGCCGGCCCTGTAATCTCGGCGCGCGACCCGGATTTCCTGTGTCTGAGGAAACGAGCCGATCGTGGTGGTCGGCAACAGCGGCAATTGCAATGCCCGTCTTTGTGTCGCGGCGCGTTGCGCATATTCGCTATGCCGGCGGGCAAAACCGGCATCCACCGTTTCGAGGCGGGCTTTGACGCCGGGCCGGTGAATGCGCGCCGAGCTGCGCCGCGCTTCCTGCGCATGCCGGTTTTCCGCCAGTTCGGCGGCCACGGCTTCCCGGCCTTGGTTCAACGCTCCGGCCAACACCGCGGCTTCGGACAACTTTTGTTGTGCAAGCGCCAGCCAGGACTTCAACTCCGGGTCGAGCTGTGTTTCCGCCTCCAGGTCATACGGTACGTGCAGTAATGAACAGGAAGCGCTTACCCACACGCGCCCGCCCAGCTTCGCTTTGGCGGCTTCCAGCAACGTGAGCGACCGTTCGAAATCGTTGCGCCAGATATTGCGGCCGTCGACCGCGCCCACCGACAGGATTTTGTAAGGCGGCAGCCGGTCGAGCACGGTGCTCAACTGCTCCGGCGCGCGCACCGCGTCGATGTGCAACCCCGCCACCGGCAGATGCACCGCCAGGTTCAGGTTGTCCCCCAGCGCGCCGAAATACGTCGCCAGCAGAATGTTCAACCCGCCGGTCTGCAACCGGTTGTATGCCGACTCGCACGCGCTTTTCCAGGCTTGCGGCAGGTCCAGCACCAGCGCCGGTTCGTCCAGCTGCACCCATTCCACGCCCAGCGTTTTGAGCCGCAACAGGATTTCGCCGTACACCGGCAGCAACCGGTCGAGCAGTTCCAGGCGATCGAAGTTCCTGCCGCCGGCACGGTTTTCCTTGCCGAGCCAAAGATAACTCAAAGGCCCGAGCAACACGGGCTTGACATTGAAACCCGCCGCGCGCGCTTCCTGAACCTCGTCGAACAGCCTGTTGCAAGACAGTTTGAACGTCTGGTCGAATTCGAATTCCGGCACCAGGTAGTGGTAATTGGTATCGAACCACTTGGTCATCTCACACGCATAGGTTTCGCCATGATCGCCCGCCACCGCCCGTCCGCGCGCCATGCGGAAATACGTTTCCAGGCCGACCTCGCCGCCGCGCCAGCCAAAACGTTTGGGCACCACGCCCAGCAGAGCCGAGGTGTCCAGCACGTGGTCGTAAAATGAAAAATCACCGGCGGCGACAAAGTCCAGGCCGGCGTCCCGCTGCGCCCGCCAATGCGTCAGACGAAGTTGCCGGCCGGTCTCCAGCAACGCCGTTTCAGAGGACTCGCCTTTCCAATACGCCTCCAGCGCCCGCTTCAGCTCACGCCGTGCGCCAATACGCGGGTATCCCAACATGTGTGCTTTGCTCATCATCGCATCCCGTTGCAGTTCATCAATAAAGTTGACGCAGTTTGCCCGCCGCCCTAACATGAATCAAATTCTTATTTTTCAAGATTTACTTGAATTTCATTCAACAAGGATCAGCAACCCATGTTTCTCGAACTCCGTCACTTGCGCACCCTGGCCGCGCTCCGCGACAGCGGCAACCTGGCCACCGCCGCCCAGCAGCTCTACCAGACCCAGTCGGCCCTGTCGCATCAGCTCAAGTCCATTGAGAACTACTACGAAGCCCCGTTGTTCATCCGTAAAAGCAAACCGTTACGCTTCACGCCGGTCGGCGAACGTTTGCTCAGTCTTGCCGACCAGGTGCTGCCGGCCGTGCAAAGCGCCGAGCAGGAACTGCAACAGATTTCCGGCGCCAGCCAGGGCCGGCTGCACATCGCCATCGAATGTCACAGCTGCTTCGACTGGCTGGTTCCCACTATGGACGCCTACCGGGGAAAATGGCACGAGGTGGAAATGGACCTGTCGGTCGGCTTTGCCTTCGAACCGCTGCCGGCGCTGGCGCGCGGCCGCGTCGACCTGGTAATCACCTCCGACCCGCAGGACATTCCGGAGTTGGTGTTCGAGCCGCTATTCAAATATCAGGCGCTGCTGGTCATGGCCAACGATCACCCGTTGACCAGGCTCAAATTCATCCGGCCCGAAGACCTGCGCGACCAGGTGCTGATCACCTACCCGGTCGAACACAAGCGCCTGGATATCTTCAATTATTTTCTCGATCCAGCCGGCGTCGAGCCCGCCGGCCAGCGCACCTCGGAACTGACGGTGATGATCCTGCAACTGGTCGCCAGCCGCCGCGGCGTGGCCGCGCTGCCGAACTGGGCGCTGACCGAATACCTGAACCGCGATTACGTTTCCGTGCGGCCGCTGGGCGAGGACGGCATGTGGGGCACTTTGTACGCGGCGGTACGCCGGGACGACCGCAAGCTGGCCTTCATGGACGCGTTCCTGCAACACGCCCGCGAAACCGCCTTCAAAGTCCTGCGCAATATCCAGCCGGCAGATAGCGAAAAACAAACTTAACCACAGAACACAAAGGAAAGTTATTATCCGCAGATGGACGCAGATTTTCACAGATGATTTTTATCTGCGCTTATCTGCGTTAATCTGCGGATTGAACTTTAAAGCTTTAGGGTGCAACGCATTGTGAACACACATCCCATCGGCAAAACCGGTCTTGAGGTCACCGAACTCGGTTTCGGCGCGGCGCAAATCGGCAACCTGTACCGGGCGATCGACGACGACACCGCGCAGGACGCGCTGGAAGCCGCCTGGGAATCCGGCTTCCGTTACTTTGACACCGCGCCTTACTATGGTCACGGGCTCAGCGAGCACCGGCTGGGCCGGTTCCTGCGGGGCATCGATCGCAATAGTTACGTGCTGGAAACCAAGGTCGGTCGGCTGCTGGTTCCCACCGCCGACGAACCGGACTCCACCACCGGCTTCGCTTCGCCGCTGCCGTTCAACCCGGTCTACGATTACAGTTATGCCGGCGTGATGCGTTCCTATGAGCACAGCCTGCACCGGCTGGGTGTCCACAGAATCGACATACTCTTGGTCCACGACATCGGTGAACTGACGCACGGCGTCGAAGGCAACCGCCGGCACATGTCCGGCTTCCTCGACGGCGGCGTGAAAGCGCTGGAGGAACTCAAGTCGAACGGCAATATCGCCGCCTGGGGCCTGGGCATCAAGGAAACCGACATCTGCCTGCAGGTGCTCGGCCATGCCCACCCGGACTGTTTCATGCTCGCGGGCCGTTACACTCTGCTGGAGCAGTCGGACGCCAAACCCCTGCTGTCGCAATGCTTGCAACGTAACGTATCCATCATCGTAGCCGGCGCCTATAACTCCGGCATCCTGGCCCGCGGCGCCAAACCCGGCGCCATGTACGAATACGGCCCGGCGCCCGACGACATCCTTACGCGCGTGGCGAAACTGGAAGACGCTTGCGCGCAATTCGACGTGCCGCTCAGCACCGCCGCCCTGCAGTTTCCCTTAAGGCATCCCGCCGTGAGCAGCGTGGTGGTCGGCGGACGCACCCGCGAGCAGGTGGAAGGCAATTTGCAAAACCTGAATGCCGTTATTCCCGAAGAACTGTGGGAGGCATTGAAAGACGTGTGATCCGCAGATAAACGCAGATTTACACAGATGGATTTTTAGTGTTGAACCATTCAGAAACAGGAAATTCTTTCAGCTTTCTCTATTGCTCCTGATCAACCAAAGGAACAAGGAAAAGTAACTACCGCATTTGAATTTAATCTGTGTTCATCTGCGTCAATCTGCGGATCAAAAACGCTTTTCACTCCTCCACCTTATACCCCAACGCCGCCAGCGAGCGGTTGATTTTTTCCAGGTCGTAGCCGTACACGACCTCGGGACCGATGACCGACACCGGCACGCCCCGGCCGCGCAACGTCCAAAAGCCCATGATGCCCGACAGGGACTTTTCCACGTCGTAATCTTTATAAGGTATGTCATAGGCATCCAGGTACAGCCGCAATGACCGGCAATACGGGCACCACCCGGTGGTGTAAAGTGTCACCCCGGTTGAATCGGGCGCCGGCCGGTGCAACCAGGCGGCGGCGCGGTCGAACAGCAACAGGGTCAGGATCAGCGACAGGGCAAGATACAAGGCGATGCGCCCGAAACGGTCGAGTTTTCTACCGCTCATAATGATTGTTTAAACTTATTCATAAATGGATTAACAAAATTTCTGGGCTTCTGAATTTCTTCAGCCAAAATCTTCATTAAACACAAATTATCCACAACTTACACACATTCTTTTCACAAAGAAAAGCACAATATATTGTGCTTTATTATTTTATTACATACCATATATTGTGCTTTCAACAACTGAAGCGTATAGTGCCATCCATGACAGAAGCTTTTTTACACTCAAGTTTAGACAATCCGAAAAATTTTCTTCTGGCCCTACACCCCCTCGGAATCAGGGGTGACATTATTCTTGAGAAACATTATTCGCGCCACTTAAAGAAAAAGTCCAGAATTTCCCCCTCTCAGTTAATTGCAAGTGCCAGTGAGGTCTGGGGCCAGCCTAACTATTTTGTGTCAGTATGCACATTTAATCAGTTTCCCTTTATATGCCACTTCAAACAAACGAACATGCTTTGGGTTAGCATTCCGATAACCAAAAAGATTTCGACTAAAGAAATCGATGAAATCAAAACAAAGATTAGTTGGGAATTAAATTCAGTAAAGGCTGTAACCGGATGCCCCATTCCACTTTGGTCCTTTGCCCTATTCGATGGAGAAAGTCTTTCTTTTTTTTGGATTCTTGAAAAACCTATCTGTTCCACTGATTTTTACAAATGGTTTCAGTGCCAAAAAACTCTTTATTCTTTGCTTAGAGGCAAATTCAAGCTCAATCAAACATCTTTGGATCCAACCCAATCGATTCGAGTTATCGGATCTTTAAACCCTGCAATTCCCTATTTTGTCAGGCTAGAAGAAAATCGAAGTCGGATATTTAATTTTTCGGAACTGAAATCACCGCTACTAAAACTTTCGGGGAAATTATTATCCGATGATATTTGTGAACACCATGATTGGAACATACGATTTAACTGGTTAATAGCCGTTTTGGAAAACCGATTTTGGATTCCAAATCGCTGCCCCAAGCAATCTAAGTACTGGTTCTTATTCCTGGCATTATCAATTTCCTTTTTTTGCCCTGTCTACTGCCTGGAAAGAGAGCTGAAAGTAATTGCTGAACTAATTGAAGGAAAAAAGTGGCCCCTGATTGAATCCAAATACTCTCCGTTAATAATGGAGTTTAAACGAAATGTCATGCCAGCTCTTGATTGCTTTTCATGGTT
>DASVCP010000226.1:0-2519 GCA_036381555.1 Gammaproteobacteria bacterium | reverse complement strand
AAGTAGCGGAATGCTGATCGCAACCATGCGCCAACTGTTTTGCCAGCCTATCCATTCGATCATGGTCACTGTTATTACCGGCAGCAAAATTTCTCCGAGAGGGATGCCACTGCCGGCGATGCTCACCGCTTTTCCCCTGTTTTCATCGAAAAACCGTGCCATCGTGGTGAAGCCGGTATGCGGCAACAAGCCCTGGCCGAACAGGCGCAATAAAAAGAAACCTGCTACCAGTAACATGAGGTTGCTGGCGAAGGACAATACCAGTGCGGCACTCATAAGTCCCAATGCGACACCTGTTGAAAAACGGCGCAACGGAACCCGGTCGATTATGCCACCGACCGCCATAATGACGATTCCCGAGGCCAGGGTGGCGGCGGAATATGCAGAGCCGTAAGCGGTAGCTGATAATCCGAGAGACGTCTGGATGCCCGTACCGAACCAGCTTACAAAAAACGACTGGCCGAAGTTTCCCCAGAAAACGGTTATGAACCCGAAACCCAGCATCGCCCAATGGCGAATGACAAGTTGTATGTATTGCTGCAAGGTGGTTACCGGTATTTTAAGGAAAAAACAACGTTGTGGCGGAAGGGGAAAATGACGGCAATTATACCTTAAATAGGTAAATGCAAGGCGAGGGGAGATTTGCACTGAAAGGCGCGGCAATTTGCCACATTGACTTGTCGCTCTTTTTATCCAGAATGGACCCGGAATTCTGAAGTATGCAGAACAATCCATGCGAAATCCTGATAATCGATTCGCCGGTTACTTGGCCTGTGCCGCTCTGGCCGTTTCAAGCCAGCCCGGTTTTGCAACCGGCAGCGAACAGTTGCAGCTTGTCGCCATGGAGGAAATCCAGGTCTGGGGCAGCGAACAGGCTAAGGAGCATGCGACAGGCCCGACCAGCCTGCTGACGCCGGCCGATATGGTCAGCATCAATATCGCCACCACCGAGGACGTGGTGAAATATGAGCCCAGTCTGGTGATCCGGCGCCGTTTTATCGGCGATGCCAACGGCACGCTGGGAATGCGCGGGTCCAACATGTTCCAGACCTCGCGCTCGATGGTGTTCGCCGATGGTGTACCCTTGCACTATTTATTACAGTCCCGCTGGAACGGCGCGCCGCGTTGGACGCTGGTGTCGGCCAGCGAAATCGCTCAAGTCGAAGTACTCTATGGCCCGTTCTCGGCGGAATACAGCGGCAATGCCATGGGTGGCGTGGTACTGATCGAAACAGCCATTCCGCAGGAACGGCAGTTCCATTTCGACGGTTCGTTTTTTTCCCAGTCCTTCGACGATTACGGCTTTGACGATACCGTCAGCGGTTACAAGACCTTTGCTTCCTACGGCGACAGGATCGGCGATTTCAGCCTTTACCTGTCTTACAATCATCTGGAAAACGAATCGCAGCCGCAAACGTTCTACTACGGCTCAGGCAGTTCCAACGCGACACCGGAGCCGGTCAGCGGCGCAATCCCGGGTAACGATGAAACCGGCAATGCACAACTCTTTTTCGGCGATACCGGCATGGTCGATACCACGACGGACAACCTTAAGTTCAAGGCCGGCTATGAATTCGATCAGTGGTTTGCGCTGCTGAATATTGCCTATGAAAACCGTCACTCGGCCAGCAACGCGCCCAATTCGTATGTACACGATGCACAGGGCAATTTTGTCTGGAGCGGCCACGTCATCCAGGACGGACAGGCCTTTTTCATTCCGGCAAGCTGCCTGAACGTGAGCGAAATGGACCGGCAAAGCCTGTCGACCGGCCTGCGCCTGAGAGGTGGGCTGACCGACAGGATTTCCCTGGAAGGCAATGTCAACCGCTTTAATATTCTCGAGGACGAAACCCGTAGCTCCGCGGCCAACCCCGGCGACCCTGCCTATACTCCGGCTGGCGAAGTCGTGGATTTCGGGAATAGCGGCTGGCAAACGGCCGAGGTGAAACTGCTGCTGAGTGATGCGGGTGTGGACGGCCTGGATCTGGTAGCCGGTGTGCGTCACGAATCGTATGAATTGAATCTCGATGTTTACAGCTCCGATGACTACGCGGCCGGCAGCAAGGACGCCTTCAGCAGCCGCAGCGGCGGGGAAACCGGTATTTCCGCGGTGTTCACTCAGTTGAACTGGGGTATTAATGACCGGTGGGATATCTCTCTTGGCGGCCGTTATGAATCCTGGGAAAGCCGTAATGGGTATTTCTCCAATGATGATCCCGCCACGGCGGCGTTTGAACTTGAAAGCGTGCCGGGACGTTCAAACGATAAATTTTCGCCGAAATTTTCCCTCGGCTATCACCCGTCGGGCTTATGGGTGTTCCGCTATTCTCTGGCGAAAGCCTATCGCTTTCCAATTGTTGAAGAATTATTCAGCCAGTACCAGGCGTTTAATGCGATCAGCGAAGCCAATCCCGAATTGAAACCGGAAGACGGCCTGCATCATAACCTGATGGCGGAGCGTGCTCTTGATCAGGGTTATGTGCGGATAAACCTGTTCCAGGAAACCATCGAGGATGTCA
>DASVCP010000225.1:0-3926 GCA_036381555.1 Gammaproteobacteria bacterium | reverse complement strand
GCTCGCTCAAAGACGCGGTGGCAAAAGGTCAGCTCGTGAAACTCGTGTTGGGCAACGCGTATGTAAAATGGTACCGCCCACCCGAATACTATACCGCCAACAACTGGCGCGGAACGTTAAAAGGAGACGGGGGCGCCGCCCTTATCAACCAGTCGATACATACGATCGACCTGTTGCTCAACGTCATGGGGCCGGTTAAATCCGTGCTCGCCAAAACACGAACACTCACACACGATATCGAAGGCGAAGACATCGGCGTTGCCGTACTTGAATTCGAGAACGGCGCGCTCGGCACCATCGAAGGCAGTACAGCGATCTATGCCGGTTTTCCCGAGCGCCTGGAAATACACGGCAATGAAGGCAGCGTCGTCATGGAAGCCGGAAAAATCGTAGCCTGCAAAGGCAAAAATGAAATTAATCTCGACATCGACGACAACCGACAATACGCTTCCGGCTCATCAAACCCGATGGCAATCGGCGTATCGCTGCACATTAACCAATTCAAGGAAATCACCGACGCCATACTCGACAAACGCCAACCCGAGGTCGACGGCGAAGAGGCGCTGAAATCGGTGCGCGTGATAGAAGCGATTTATGAATCGTCGCGCACGGGCAAAGAGGTTTTGATTTAGAGAGCAAGGCCCAAGCCGCTCTACTAAGCCGTTATAGTCCGCCCCCCGCATGCACCGTGGCATACATTCCCGATTCAAACCGCATTAAACAACCTGCGCAAATAATCCCGGTAGAGCAGTATCTGCTGAGCCAGCCGTTCGTTGCTCTGAAACATGCGGCTGAGCAGAATGCCGCCTTCGACGCACGAGGTGAACATATCGGCGAGATCTTCGATCACGATGTGATCGGGCAACGGCGTCTTTTGGGCGACTTTCAGCAGGCGTCCCGTGATCATGTCGCGCCATCCCGTCACTCCGCCTTTCACCAGATCGGTGATTTCGTTGTCGAGCTGGTAACTTTCATAGGTGAAGGTGACGACCAGGCAGCCGGGGTGGGTATATTCCAGCGCGGCCATGGCCTCCGCGAACAGTTTCAGAAAAATCAGCAACTGCTGCAGCGGGTCCTCGGTTAAGGAATCCGCACGCGCAAATAACTCCTGGAAAAGCCGTTCGTCCTGATCGAGATAACGCTGTACCAGCGATTTGGCGAGATCGTTTTTGCCGGCAAAGTGGTAGAAAAAACCGCTCTTGGTGATCGCCGCGGGTTCCAGGATATCTTCAATGTTCGTGCTGTTGAACCCGCTCCGCAGGATCAGTCTTTCCGCTACCGATAAAATGCGTTCGCGCGTGCCCGAGGATCTGCTGTTCATGATTCCGCCCTTCACACGTTCGTTAACTGTACCCGGGGTACAGTTTTATCCATCCACGCAGGCGGTAAAGGCTGCAATGCCCCGCCGTCCGGCGGATAACGTTTTGATTGACAAGGGAAAACCAACTTGACTGATCTTCCCACCCGCGGTGCTTACAGAAGCGTGACGGGCTCTTTAAGATGACGTTTCGATCAATTGGAAATTATACAGGAACAGGCGCTATGAGCTTATACAGAAATGGTTTACCGCAACTGGACGGCGGAATCTTCCTGACCGACGGCGGGTTGGAAACCACGCTGATCTTCCATCAGGGTGTCGAACTGCCGTTGTTCGCCGCGTTCGATCTGCTGAAAAACGACGAAGGCGCGGGGCGCCTGCGCGATTACTTCCGGCGCTATGCGCAAATTGCCGACCGCAACGGTTACGGCTTTATACTGGAAAGCCCGACGTGGCGCGCGAGCCGGGATTGGGGGCTACGGCTGGGTTACGACCCGGCACAACTGGCCGAGGCGAACCGTAAGGCGATTGTCTTGCTGGAAGAGATCCGCGGGGAATTTTCTCATACCGGCCGGCCCTTCGTCATCAGCGGATGTTTCGGCCCGCGCGGCGACGGGTATAAAACCAGCCATTACAGCGCCGATGAAGCCCGCGATTACCACCTGGAACAAATGGAAACCTTCGCGGATACCGCGGTCGACCTGGTCTCGGCGCTCACCATGACCAATATCAACGAAGCCATCGGAATCGCCCTGGCGGCCAAGCGTTGCGAGTTGCCGGTGGCGATTTCCTTTACCGTCGAAACCGACGCGCGATTGCCCGGCGGCGAAACGCTGGCCGAGGCCATCATCGCCGTGGACCGGGCAACGGCGAATTACCCCGCCTACTATATGATCAATTGCGCGCATCCCACGCATTTTGAACAACAGTTGCCGGGCGATGAAGTTTTGATGCGCCTGCGGGGAATCCGCGCCAACGCATCGAAGTGTTCGCACGCCGAACTGGACGAATCGCCGGTACTTGACGACGGCGATCCGCGCGAGTTCGGCGAGGACTACGCACGACTGAAAAAGCGCATACCCGGTCTGACCGTCCTGGGCGGTTGTTGCGGCACGGACCATCGGCACATAGAAGGCATATGCGAGCGCATAGCCGCATAATGCCTTGCAGTCTCTGAAAACAACCCGGATTTTGCCAGGGACGGCAAAACCGCCTTATGGCTTTTTGACAACGTGTTTCAATGCGGCACCAATAGCATTGTCCAACTCGTCCATGGTTCTGATATCGGAAAAGCATTTTTTGAAGATTTCATAGAGATCTTCTTGCGAGAAATTGTTTTCCCGCGCTTTCCGCCAGACGAACCGCCGCCCTATCATGACATGCAGATCATTGGCGAGCTTTTCGCTTTCGCCTCCTTGCGCTTCGGTCACCGGAAGATCCTCCAACGCCTCGCCATCCGTTGCATCCCGGACAACCGCACGAGGATCTTTAATGACATTCTCAAACGTCGCGGCGTTGGCGGTCCTCGACCCCAACCCCCATTGCTTACGCGGAATGTCAAAATAATTCAGAATCGTTGCAATCACGGAAGTATGATCGAAAACGTCCGAGCCTTCCGGCCGGAAGACGGTGCGGGGTTCAATGAGCGGCGATACCAGAATTAAAGGCACGCGTACGCCCAGTTTTTTAAACTCAAACGGATGTTTGGGGCTCAGCTTCGGCCTCGACGTTCCGTCGCCGGGATTTTCCCATGGCGCTATCGTGACCGGCGGCTCGACATGGTCGTACGTCCCGCCATGTTCGTCAAAGTTGACAATAAGCAGCGTATTCTTCCACTTGGGCGATCTTTTCAGCGTGTGATAGATCTCTGCAAGAAATGACTCACTGGCGCTCACGTTTTGTGGAGGGTGATAATCCGTGCCCGTGTGCCCGAAACGTCCCTCTTTCTCATACCAGATGGGTTCAAGGTAGCTGAACTTCGGCAACTTACCCTTCCCCGCCAATGTCCAGAAGTGTGAAATATCCTTGAAATGCGCCTTTTTGTGTTTCAGGTTCGGCCACAACAAGTCCTGCGTAAAGCAATAATCCCCTTGATAATGAGAAAGACCGGGCCAGGTCTGACTATAGAAAACCGCCCAGTCCTTGTCCGGGCTGTCATGGCCGTTATCGCTCAACACGTTCCAAACGGTCTTCTCGGTGAACTCATACGGCATACCCGGACCGCCGTCCACATAAGTCCAATAGTTATCGACCATCGCCACCTTGGTATCGCTGACGTCATAGTAATAACCTATTGAATTACCGGTTAACGAAAAAGCCCGGTTGCAATTGGTTTGCGTGGGAATCGACGAGAAATAGGCATCCGATACGGCGTACCGCTTCGCCAGATAGTTAATGAAAGGAAGCGATTGAGGCGTGTAACACTTCATGATTTGACCGGGATTGCCGGTGTTGCCCGAAAAATCCTTAACGAATCCCTGCATGTTATCGGCTATTTGCACCTGCACATGCTCGAAGGGCTCGTTCGGATCGACATCCGGTATTTGCCGGCCCTCCGACGGATCTATCCTGGACGCATAGATCTTGTTATTGTGCGTATCGAAATTGT
>DASVCP010000224.1:0-4314 GCA_036381555.1 Gammaproteobacteria bacterium | reverse complement strand
AGGGTAGCGGCGAAATCGGGCAATGAGGTGGCGGCCGCGAGGAATCGCGAGGAATATGGCGCCGAATACCGCTTCGCCCCAGCCGGTCCTGTCGGCCAGACGGTCGGCGACTGCTGACATGCGGGCGCCGGCGGCGACGATCACAAGCGCCGCGAGCACAAAAATAACGGCGCTGCTTCCCAACGATTGAAACGGATCGATCAAAGTTATGGCTGATATTGTCCTGTACGCGCAGCAGCTAGTGCAATATTTCCGATTCTAACAACCCGGACTTTGCAAACAAATAAGAGCGATGCACGCATTTTTATTTCTTTCGGGAAGGGAGAAAGGCTTGCTTTATTAATCTGGCGCGATTGCGTTAACGCTTTTTTTAACATGGCTCCTTCCCAGCGTCACCATCAGGATACCTCCCAATACCAGGATTGCCGAGAGTGTAAGGCGCAGCGAAACAACTTCCGACATGAACAGCACACCGCCGGCGGCGGCGATCACCGGCACCAGCAGTTGCACGACGGCGGCCAGAGTGCCCGACAGGCCGCCCAAGGCGGTATACCAGATCGTGTAACCCAGGCCCGAGGCAATGGCGCCGGATAGCACCGCGTAGATCACGCCTGGCGTTGAAAACTGCGTTTGTTTGACGGTGACGAACGCGAGCACAATGATAAACGGCAGGGTTTGTACAAAGTTGCCGGCGGTGTCCGCCAGTGGATCCCTGGAATCTTTTCCCTTGAGCGTATACATACCCCAGGCTATGCCGGCGAGCGTCATTAATAAAAACCCAGACATCGAGGGCGCGGTGACGCCCGGCAGGACAAGGTACACAAAGCCGCCAAACGCGATTAACACACCCGCCCATTCGATCATGTGCAGGCGCACACCGGACAACAAACCGGCCAGAATCATGGTTATCTGCACCGAGCCGAACAGAATCAGGGCGCCAGTGCCGGTGTCCAGCGAGACGTAGGCGTACGAAAACGTGATTGCGTAAAGAAACAGCATGAACGCCGCCGGCCAGCGGCCGCCCATGAAAGGATTTTTACGTTTCCGCGCAATGCACAGGATCAGCGCCAGTGTGATCGCGCCGGCCAGCAGGCGAATGACGGTAAACGACGCGGCATCGATGGAGTTGCCGCCCAACGCCAACCGGCACAGCACCGAGTTGGCCGCAAACGCAATCAACGCCAGCGCGGTCAGAACAAATGTTTTGATTGGAAAATGCCGACTAATGTCTTTGTCCGGCATGGTTACTTTTTAGCGGCATTTGATTTTTCTCTCTGCGTCTCTGCGTCTCCGGCAGATAATTGTTCCTTCTGCGTCTCTGCGTCTCCGGCAGATAATTGTTCCTTGTATTGACCGCCATGGATGGCGGAAATGCAGATTTTGCAGGAGCAAAAATCTGCGGATGCACTTCACTTGTAATACGACTCGTGCCTCGTGCGGGCGGTCGCGCGAGATTGGATCTGATTTTTTTACCGCACTTTATTCAGCATCGCATCCATCGCCGCCGTCGGCAATATCCGCTTCAGGTATGCGAACAGATAGGTCGGGAACGTGACCGGGTAACGCCGCCGCGGTTTCGGACTTTCCAATGCGTGTATGACCCTTTTCAATACCGCTTCGGGCGGCTGGGTGAACGGTTGCACGGATTCTTCGGTTTCGTAACGTTGTTTCCACAGGAGATAACGTTGCTTGTGCGCGCTGTTCTCCACTGTGATGTGCCGAAGGAAGTGCGGATATGCCTTTTGCCGCAGGCTGCTGGTAATCGGGCCGGGCTCGATCAGCGAGACGTGAATGCCGGTGCCGCGCAGTTCCAGCCGCAGGGTGTCGCTCAGGCCTTCGATGGCGTGCTTGCTGGCGATGTAGGCGCCACGGTATTTGAGCGCGATAAAGCCGAGGATGGAGCTGTTCTGAATAATGCGGCCGTAACCTTGGTTGCGCATTACCGGCAACACCATGTTGGTCAGTTCCTGCCAACCGAATACGTTGGTTTCAAACTGTTCACGCAAGGCCTGGCGAGGCAGGTCTTCGACCGCTCCTCCCTGCGCGTATGCGCCGTTATTGAACAGCGCATAAAGGGTTCCGCCGGTGGCTTCAAGCACGTGTTCGACGGCCTGTTGAATGGAATGCGAATCGGCGAGATCCAGTTGCAGCGATTCCAGGCCCAGGGCGCGGAGTTTGTCGACATCCCCGGGTTTGCGGGCCGAGGCAAAAACCCGATAACCCCCGTGAGACTGAAGACCTTTTGCCACGCACAAGCCGATTCCCGATGAGCAGCCGGTAATTAAGACGGATTTTTCCATATGGGTTCGAGTTGTCCGGAAACGATTAACAGCGGCCGATTATAGACCGGGGGGGCGAAGGCTGTAAAAATCCGGAGGGATTGGCCCCGATTTTGCCCTAATAAAGGGGGATAACAAAGCCGGCAGATTGGTCTGGCGCTGGGATGGGGATATCATGTTAAGAATCATAAGCTTACAAAAACCGGGCGGTATTTCGAATTTTTTTGGCTGTGGAAAAGCCGACGATTTGTCGTTTTTTCGTCATCCCCCGTACTACAATTTGAACAGGGCAAGGGAAATTTAAAAGCATAGAGACAATGTCATGGATTTTTCGGGACTCAGTAAACTCTTAACGCTCAGACGCCGCCAGATGCTCATTATTATGGGTGTCAGTATCTCTATCCTGTCTATTACCTCGGCAGCCTTTTTCTATAATGACTATGAAACGCACAAACAGAACATCAGGAACAACCTGGTAACCAAAGCCACGTTTATCGGTGCCAACGTCTCTTCCGCGCTGTTGTCCGGTGATCAGCGGGTTGCGCAGGCAGCGCTCGAGATCGCGAAATTCGACGAGGGCATTCTGCTGGGAGTTTTATATGATGCCGACCAGGTACTGGCCGCCACGTTTGCCCGTCCGGGCTACATGCATTACCTCCCCCCCGCGTTGCCCTCGGAAGGGGTGGTGTTTCACGACAAGACCGCTTCTATTCTGCACCCGGTTGCGCTGCACGATCAGTCGCGGGGCTGGCTTTATCTGCTATATGATTTGAGCGAACTGACGGCCAGTCACAATCGCTACACCTTGATTGTGTTGGCGGTGTTGTTTGTGGGTTTGCTGATTGCCTGGGCGATGTCCAGTGTGTCACAAAAGTTTATTACCGAACCGATAATCCAGCTGGCGGGTCTGGTCGAAAAAATCAGGCGCACCAAGGATTATAACGAGCGCCTGTATGTGGATCGCGGCGATGAGATAGGCGTACTGATTAAGGGTTTCAACAATATGTTGGCAACGATCCAGGACCGGGAAAGCGAATTGCAGCGGCATGGAGAACGCCTGGAAAGTCTTGTGGAACTGCGGACCAGGCAGTTACATCATCGCGCCAACTATGATGCGCTGACCCAGTTGCCGAATCGTTATTTGCTGATGGAGAAATTGCATCAGGCAATCGAGAGTGCGCGTCGCGCCGAATGTTGCATGGCGCTGCTGCTTATCGATCTGGATCGTTTTAAGATTATTAACGATTCCCTGGGGCATCATGTGGGAGATGAGCTGTTGCAGACGCTTGCCAAGCGATTGTCGCGCATCAGCCGGATTGACGACTGTGTGGGCCGATTCGGTGGCGACGAATTCGTCATTCTGTTAAGCAACATTAACGGCGTTGAGGATGCGGAGTTGGTGGCACACAAGGTAATGGCCGAGTTCGCGGAACCTTTCCAGCTGCAGCATCACCGTCTTCACATGTCGGCAAGTATCGGTATCAGCGTGTTTCCGCGCGATGCGGACGATGCGGTCGGCCTGCTGCGCAGGGCCGACATCAGCATGTATCGCAGCAAGGCGAACGGGCAGGGCACTTACCTGTTTTATGACAACAGCATGGACAACACTGACGAGCGTCTGATGCTTGAGAACAGGCTGAGGCATGCGCTGCAAAACAACGAACTTTACATGATCTATCAACCGCAGATATCCACCAAGACCAACAAGGTGTGCGGGGTGGAGGCGCTGATGCGCTGGTATAATCCGGAGCTCGGCGAAATCTTCCCCACGCAGTTCATGAGCGTGGCCGAGGAGATCGGCCTGATTAACCAGTTAAGCGATTGGGCAATCGGCAAAATATGCAAGCAGCATAAACAGTGGCAGCAGCAGGGAGCGCCGGATATCAAAGTGGCGGTAAACGTTTCCGCCAGCGATTTGCTGACCTCGGATTTTGTCTTGCGGGTCAAAAAGAATCTGGCCAAATACGACATGGACCCCGCGTTCCTGGAACTGGAGATCACCGAGGACGTGTTCCTCGACAGAACCGAACAGATC
>DASVCP010000223.1:0-2245 GCA_036381555.1 Gammaproteobacteria bacterium | reverse complement strand
AGGGGATTAAGGATCCTGAGAAGGTGCGAGCATTGATTGAAGCAATTAAGAAGGCACAATGAAAAATTCTTCAGAGCAAACCATCGATTACAGTCGATATCCGGATGCGGCAGGCCACTTCGGTCCCTATGGCGGGCAGTTCATCGCGGAGACCTTGATGGGCCCCGTGCGGGAACTGACAGAGGCGTATGCGAAATTTTGCCAGGACCCGGAGTTTCTCGCGGAACTCGATAAAGATCTCGCCCACTACGTCGGTCGTCCTTCGCCATTGTATTTTGCCGAACGGCTGACCGGGCAGGCGGGCGGCGCGCGTATTTATTTAAAGCGCGAGGACCTCAATCACACCGGCGCGCATAAAATCAACAATACCATCGGTCAGGCGCTGTTGGCCAAGCGCATGGGCAAGCAGCGCATTATCGCCGAAACCGGCGCCGGTCAACACGGCGTTGCCACCGCGACTGTCGCGGCGCGGCTCGGTCTGGAGTGCGTTGTTTACATGGGAGAAGAGGACATCAAGCGGCAGGCTCCCAATGTGTACCGGATGAAACTGCTGGGCGCGCGGGTAGTGCCGGTCAAATCCGGTTCCCGCACGCTCAAGGACGCATTAAATGAAGCGATGCGCGATTGGGTCACGAACGTCGATGATACGTTTTACATCATCGGCACGGTAGCCGGTCCGCATCCTTATCCGGCCATGGTGAGAGATTTTCAGGCGGTGATCGGCCGGGAAACGCGCGAACAGATGCAAGCCCTCGAAGGGCGCCTGCCCGATGCACTGGTGGCCTGCGTGGGTGGCGGTTCCAATGCCATCGGCCTGTTTTATCCTTTTCTCAACGACGGCAGCGTGCAGCTTTACGGCGTAGAGGCCGCCGGCGACGGGTTGCAGACCGGCCGACACGCCGCGCCGCTGTCCGCCGGCAAGCCGGGCGTGTTGCACGGCAACCGCACGTATCTCATGGAAAACGATGACGGTCAGATTATCGAAACCCATTCGGTTTCGGCCGGACTCGATTATCCCGGCGTGGGGCCGGAACACGCCTGGTTGAAAGATTCGGGGCGCGCGCATTATGTCAGCATCACCGATTCCGAAGCGATGCAGGCGTTTCATCAGCTGACGCGTATAGAAGGGATTATTCCCGCGCTGGAAAGCAGCCATGCGCTGGCCTACGGGGTAAAACTGGCGGCTGAACGATCCAAAGACCAGCTTGTGGTCGTGAATCTGTCGGGGCGGGGAGATAAAGACATCAATACGGTGGCCACATTGGAGGGCATAGCGCTATGAGCCGGCTCTCGTCTACCTTCGGCGCGTTGCGTCAGGCGGGTAAAACCGCGTTAATCCCTTATATCACCGCCGGTGATCCCGAGCCGGATGCCACGCTGCAGTTTATGCACGCCCTGGTGGCGGCGGGCGCCGATATCATCGAGTTGGGCGTACCGTTCTCCGATCCGATGGCCGACGGCCCCGTGATTCAGGCCGCCTGTGAGCGCGCATTGAAACATCACGTCAGTCTGTCCCAGGTGCTGGGGATAGTCGAAGCATTTCGTCGAGACAATAAGGAAACGCCGGTGGTTTTAATGGGCTATGCCAATCCTGTTGAAGTCATGGGTTACGCACACTTCGCGGAACGTGCCTCGAAGGCCGGTGTCGACGGGGTGATAACGGTGGATTTGCCGCCCGAGGAGGCGGAAGAGATATTGCCGGAGTTCAAACGCCACGGCCTGGATCCGGTTTTTTTGCTTGCGCCGACGTCAAGCGAGGACCGAATTGCCAGGATATGTTCGTCGGCGAGCGGGTTTGTCTACTACGTATCGTTAAAGGGCGTTACCGGTGCCGCAAGTCTGGATGTAAAAGCCGTGGAACAAAAGCTGAATGAGATTCGCAAGCACACGCAGTTGCCGGTGGGCGTGGGCTTCGGCATCAAAGACCCGGAAACGGCCCGGCAGGTCGGCAGTGTAGCCGATGCTGTGGTGGTCGGCAGCGCGATCGTTCGTCGCATTGCCGAGCATCAGCAGGATATTGCCGGCGCCGAGAAAGCGATAACCGCGTTGATAACCGACATGCGCGCGGCGCTCGATGGCGCATCAGTCGCCTCCGCCGTGTCGAATGCCGGATGAGTTGCTCGACAGGGACTATACTTTTATGAGCTGGTTCGAAAAATTAATTCCATCGAAAATCGGCAACAATGGAAAGAAGGCCGCCGTACCGGAAGGTATTTGGGTGAAATGTGACAGTTGCAACAGCGTG
>DASVCP010000222.1:0-2366 GCA_036381555.1 Gammaproteobacteria bacterium | reverse complement strand
TCCTCGAACACCGGCAGGACCGACTTGCGGCTGACCGAGGTCCAGCAGCCGAACACGGCGGCCACCTTGTCCTTCTGCAGCAGCTCGCGCGCCTTCTCGGCGAACAACGGCCAGTTGGACGCCGGATCGACAACCACCGCTTCCAGCTTCTTGCCCAGCAAACCGCCACTCCTGTTTTGCTGCTCGACCAGCATCAAAACCGTGTCTTTCAAGGTCGTTTCGCTGATTGCCATGGTGCCGGATAGCGAATGCAACACGCCTACTTTGATGGTGTCGGCCTTGGCGTCGGCGCTTATCGCGACCGTGGAATAGGAGGCCGCCAGCAATACAACGGCTCCCGTCACTCCCGTAATCATTTTTCTAATCTTCATGATATACCTCTTGAAACGGATTAATATTTTTAAAGTGCGTCGTATTCCCTCACCTGCACCAAATCGCCACAGTTACTTCTCCAAATAATGTCCAGAACGCAAGCCTGCGCCTTTGTAAGGCACAGGTGCATGCATGCAAGCCACAATGCAAATTGGATACCAGGGAATTACCGAAGGCCGGAACTCGAACCTAACCCAATGATTTTATTTACTTATTTTTATTCGGCGGCCGTGCGGGGCACGCCTGTCGTCAAGAGGAATGCACGCTGCTGGTGCCGGGCGGGAAGAGGCGCACTAACATCGCGCACCTGAACTGCAAAAAGATATTTTCACGCGAAGGCGCGAAGGCGCGAAAAATTAGCCCACAAAATTCTTTAAGTTTTTACTTAGCGCCTTCGCGCCTTAGCGTGAGGAAAAACAACCCAAAAAAGTACTTGACGGCTAACCGATCATACCCTGGGTTTTGATGAAGCCGATGATATCGTCCAGACCCTGCCCGGTTTTGAGGTTACTGAACACGAACGGCCGTTCGCCGCGCATTTTTCGTGCGTCGCGATCCATCACTTCCAGCGATGCACCGACATGAGGCGCAAGATCGATCTTATTGATCACCAGCAGGTCGGAACGGGTGATGCCCGGTCCGCCCTTGCGGGGAATCTTGTCGCCGGCTGAAACGTCGATGACGTAGATCGTCAGGTCGGACAACTCCGGGCTGAAGGTCGCGCTGAGGTTGTCGCCGCCGCTTTCGATGAACACGATATCGAGGATATCGAACTGCTCGGTCAGCTGCGACACCGCCGCCAGGTTCATGGAGGCATCCTCGCGGATCGCAGTATGCGGGCAACCGCCGGTCTCGACACCCAGCACCCGCTCGGCAGCCAGCGCCTGGTTACGAATCAGGAATTCCGCATCCTCGCGGGTGTAGATGTCGTTGGTCACTACGGCGATCTGCAACTCGTCGCGCAGCCTCTCGCACAACGCACGCACCAGTGCCGTCTTGCCGGAACCGACCGGACCGCCCACGCCGACTCTCAAAGGTTCTTTGGTTGCCATAACTTTACTTAAAAATTTAATCGCGGGGAAAACAATCGGGAATAGTGTATTCAAACAAAGCGTTAGAGTCCATTGCTGAATTTCCCTGCCACACTCAACATGCTCAACCAAGGTACAACAGTTCAGATTCAATAGTTGCCGGTCGGAATGGGTTCGGATAGCAACAGCATACCCGCCTTGTCATAGTAAAGCACCTGCATTTGCTCCAGGTCGCTGACCCACTTCTCGACGCCCGCATCGGCGGCCTGCCTGCAAAATGCTTTAAAGTCCGTTTGTCCTCTCTGGTGCATCGAAATGGCGCCTTGCAGTTTTTCCTTTGATGACCGGCCTGCCACCTTCAAATGGTCGTGTTGATTTTCAACTTTCAGGGAAAAACCGTTATCACCGTAAAAAACGTTGTTTCCGTTTTCCACCACATAGTCATAACGGGCAACGCCAAGCGCTCTCAATTCCTGAACATAACCGGGATAATCAGCTCCGGATTTCACCTTGGCATAAGCTTCTTTAATCTGTCGTGCTGTAAACATCATGGGCTCCTGGAATTAATGTGAACGAAGCCCAGGTTAGCCCGTAGCGAATGCGGCTAATTGTAAAAAATCGTTGTTTTAAAGCCCGTTACTGCCGTTGGCCAGCATGCGTTCTCAGAAACCGCTCGGGTGTCTGCCCGGAAAACGACCGGAAATCCTTAATGAAATGCGCCTGATCGAAATAACCCGCTCTTTGGGCGGCTTCCGTCAACGTCGTCGAAGCGGATAACTCGCGGACCGCCTTTTGAAAACGGACAATGGAGGAGAAACCCTTGGGCGAGATGCCGACCGCGTTTCTGAAGCGCTTTTCAAACCGGCTCTGACTTATACATAGGTCTTCCGCGAGCTCCTTGATCCGCACGCCACCCTCCTTTGCCTTTATAGCGCGAACCGCCGCGGATACCAGCCGGTCTTC
>DASVCP010000221.1:0-2762 GCA_036381555.1 Gammaproteobacteria bacterium | reverse complement strand
ATCCGCGAAGGCGGCCGCACGGTCGGCGCCGGCGTGGTGACCAAGATCATCGAGTAACAACGATAACCGCAGCGGCGGTTTCCGTTTACCCTCTCTCTCAGGGAGAGGGTATGGGTGAGGGGATAGAATTTTTATCCTTTTGGATAAAAGGATTTATATCCTCATCCGGCCCTTCAGGCCACCTTCTCCCGGAGGGGGAAGGAAATAGGCCGTCGCGCTGCGACGAACCAGTTTAGAGAGCAAATCAATGGCAACGAAAAAAGCACAAACCATCCGGATTCGCTTAAAGGCGTTCGATCATCGCCTGATCGACCGCTCGGCGTTCGAGATTGTGGAAACCGCCAAACGTACGGGTGCCCGTGTACATGGCCCCATTCCGCTACCGACCAAAAAGGAGCGGTTTACCGTGTTGGTTTCTCCGCACGTCAACAAGGACGCGCGCGATCAGTACGAAATCCGGACCCACAAGCGGCTGATGGATATCATCGAGCCCACCGACAAGACGGTGGATGCGTTGATGAAGCTCGATCTGGCCGCAGGCGTGGATGTGCAGATTAAGTTGAGTTGATTATTTGGGGGAATATCCCCCTTACCCTGGGTTTGGTGGTTCCTGTACCGCTGAAACCACGTGCCCAGACCAAAGCTTAATGGAGCTTTTGGTGTAACAGGCCACAGATTTTGTGGTACAATTTTCGGCTTTCCCGGCTCGGCGTGCCGATACCACGCGCTTGGCCGGTTGTCGAATTCTGAGAATGCGCCCGAGCTGTTTTTCGGGCGCATTTTATTGCAAAAAGACTTTATTGGGATTTACCGGGAATTCAAGCAATGACTATTGGTTTGGTCGGTCGTAAAGCAGGTATGACACGTATTTTCACCGAGGACGGTGCTTCCGTGCCCGTCACGGTGGTTGAGGTCGAGCCCAATCGCGTCACCCAGCTGAAAAGCGTGGAACGGGACGGTTATCGCGCTGTCCAGGTAACCCGCGGCAAACGGCGCGCCTCCCGCCTGACCAAGCCGCTCGCCGGGCACTTTTCCAAAGCCGGCACCGAAGCGGGCGACGGTCTGTGGGAGTGGCGTTTGACCGATGGTGAAGGCGTCGAGTTGGAAGTGGGCGCCGAGCTGAAAGTGGATATGCTGGAAAGCGTCAACCTGGTGGATGTGACCGGTACCAGCAAGGGTAAAGGTTTCGCCGGGACAGTAAAACGACACAATTTCAGGATGCAGGATGCGACACACGGTAACTCGCGTTCGCATCGTGTCCCCGGCTCAACGGGACAAAATCAGACGCCCGGCCGCGTGTTTAAAGGCAAGCGCATGGCGGGCCATATGGGTGACGATGCCGTTACCGTTCAGAACCTGGAACTCGTCAAGGTGGACGCGGCGCGCAACCTGCTGATGATCAAGGGTGCGGTCCCGGGTGCGGCGGGTGGCGTGGTGTTTGTGCGTCCGGCAGTGAAGAAACAGTAAAGGTTTGGTATGGAACTGACGTTGCATAAAGCGAACAAGAAGATCCAGCTCTCGGAAGTGGCGTTTGCGCGCGAGTTCAACGAAGCGCTGGTGCATCAGGTGGTGGTTGCCTACATGGCGGCGGCCAGGGCCGGGACACGGGCGCAGAAAACGCGTTCCGAAGTCAGCGGCGGCGGCGCCAAGCCCTGGCGTCAGAAAGGTACGGGCCGCGCGCGGGCCGGCACCATCCGCAGCCCCTTGTGGCGCACCGGCGGGGTCACTTTTGCCGCCAAGCCGCAGGACCACTCCCAGAAGGTCAACAAGAAAATGTACCGCGGCGCCATGCAGTCGATACTTTCCGAGCTGTTGAGGCAGGAGCGTCTGCTGGTTGTCGATGAAATCGGCGTCGAAGCTCCCAAAACCAAGCTGCTGGTTCAAAAACTCACGGATCTGGGACTGGACAACGTTCTGATCGTGACCGAAAGCAGCGATATCAACCTTTATCTTGCCGCCCGCAACTTGAGCAAAGTCGAGGTCGTGGATGCGACGGGTGTGAACCCCGTCGATCTTATTCGTTTCGATAAAGTGTTGATGACCGTCGACTCGATTAAACGTATTGAGGAGATGCTGGCGTGAACCAGGAACGACTGATGCAAGTTTTAATCGCACCGCATGTTTCCGAAAAAAGCGCGATCATGGGCGACAAGGCCGCCCAGCACGTTTTTCGGGTACTGCCCGACGCGAGCAAGGCGGAAATCAAGAAGGCCGTGGAACTGATGTTCAAGGTGAAAGTGGATTCTGTGCGGGTGCTCAACGCCAAGGGCAAGACCAAGCGCTTTCAGGCCGCGGTCGGCCGGCGCAGTGACCTGAAAAAGGCCTATGTCAGGCTGGCCGAAGGCCAGGAGATTAATTTTGAAGCTGTTGAAGCATAAGTGAAGGTTTTTGTTTTATGGCTATCGTAAAAACCAAACCCACATCGCCCGGTCAGCGCTTTGTTGTCAAAGTGGTTACGCCCGAGTTGCACAAAGGCGAACCCTATGCCGCGTTGGTTGAAAAGAAAACCAAGCGGGGCGGGCGCAACAACGCCGGCCGAGTCACCACCCGTCATCAGGGCGGCGGCCATAAACAGCACTACCGTATCGTCGATTTCAAGCGCGACAAGGACGGAATTCCGTCCACCGTCGAACGCCTCGAGTACGATCCGAACCGCAGCGCGCATATCGCTCTGATGCTGTACGCCGACGGCGAACGCCGCTACATCATCGCGCCCAAGGGCGTGAAGGCGGGCGACAAATTATCGTCCGGTTCCGACGCCA
>DASVCP010000220.1:0-2563 GCA_036381555.1 Gammaproteobacteria bacterium | reverse complement strand
GGCTCCCCTGGCCGGCCCGGGGGAACATCATGAATCATTTCGGTGATTCCAGACGCGGCAGCGACCTGCTGTGGCAGGGGCTGAGAATCAGCGCCCCCAAGGGCAGTGAAGTACGTGCGATATCCCATGGGAGAGTCGCTTTCGCCGATTGGTTGCCCGGGTTCGGATTGCTGATGATTCTCGATCACAACGACGGTTATATGAGCCTCTACGGGCATAATGAGACACTGTACAAGGAAGCGGGAAACTGGGTGCAGCCCGGAGAAATCATAGCTACGGTCGGCAACAGCGGTGGAGAACAACAAGCGGTGCTGTATTTCGAAATCCGCCACCAGGGCAAACCTGTGGACCCGCAAAAATGGTGCTGTAGTTTGGAAAGCTGACACCGTAAAGGCCATTAGTGCCCGGCCAGAAGCAGAGTGACAGGAATAATATTTGTTCCCTGCCCGAAGGCTGAATAGTGATATTATTGTTCGCGATGCAGTCGATAAAGCAGGATCAGGAGTAACGAATGTTCTTTAACCGTTCGACCGGATTGTTGGTTACTTGCGTGCTGTGCTTAAGCCTGGCGGCGGGCCGGGTAGTGCTGGCCGACAAGGTCGAGCCGGATGAGCAAGAGATCCCCTACGAAGCATTACGGAGCTTTACCGAGATATTCGGCCGGATCAAAGCGCACTACGTCGAAAGTGTCGACGACGAGGAGTTACTGAAAAGCGCGATTCGCGGAATGCTTTCGGGCCTCGATCCGCATTCCGCGTATCTTGATCCGGAAGACTTCACCAATCTACAGGAAAGCACGGCGGGGGAGTTTGGCGGGCTGGGGATCGAGGTCACCATGGAGAACGGTTTTGTCAAAGTGGTATCCCCCATCGACGATACGCCCGCACAGCGCGCCGGAATTCAACCGGGGGACCTTATCATCCGTATAGACGAAAAACCCGTTAAAGGCATGGAGCTTTCCGAAGCGGTTACCCTGCTGCGCGGGAAGCCGGGCACCAGTACCGAACTGACCATTGTCCGGGAGGGAGCCACCAGTCCCCTCATAATACCGGTTGAGCGCGCGACGATACAGGTCAAGAGTGTCCGTGCACGATTGCTGGAGCCGGGGTACGGGTATGTCAGAATCTCAACCTTCCAGGTTCGCAGCGGGCCGGCCTTGTTCAAGGCGATGGAGGATTTGCACAAGGAAAACAAGGCCCCGCTCAAGGGACTGATTCTGGATCTGCGTAATAATCCGGGCGGGGTGCTATCGTCCGCCGTGGAGGTGGCCGACGCCTTTCTTGACGACGGGTTGATCGTTTATACCAAGGGCCGCACCAATGAAGCGGACCTGCGACAAAACGCCACTCCCGGCGACGTGCTGAACGGCTCGCCCATGGTTGTGTTGATAAACGGCGGCTCCGCTTCGGCATCCGAGATTGTTGCCGGCGCGATTCAGGATCATGTGCGCGGAATTATTATGGGCTATCCGAGCTTCGGCAAAGGATCGGTTCAAACCATATTGGAGCTTGAGAGCGGCTATGCCATCAAGTTGACCACGGCCCATTATTTCACGCCCAGCGGCCGTTCCATACAGGCGGAGGGCATTGTCCCCGATATCAAGCTCAGCAGGGCAAAGCTGGAGTTACTCGAGAGTTCGGGTAGCCTGGACCCTTTAAGAGAATCCAGCCTGTCCCGGCATTTGAGCAACCCCAATGGGCATGACGCTCCGCAGGAGCCGGCGGAAATTGACAGCGATACAGTCGACGATAAAGATAAAGCGGATTCAGACGAGCAAAGTCTGTCCAGGCTGGATTACGAGCTGTTCGAGGCACTGAATTTGTTGAAGGGACTGAATATTCTTCAGGTCAAAGGCGAAAAGAACACAAAGGATACGTGAGCGGGCGCGAGCACGGTTTAAAGCCGTTAACAGTTCGGGTGTGGGACGGTCGGAATGTCCTTGTGCATTTTATCAAAACTTCTTCGTCATAGCCGGTTAGGACCGCTGCTGCTCATTATGGCCGTGCAGCTGCCGCGGGCAACCGCCGACTCTATCCCTGTCAGCATCATTATCGACGATCTCGGTTACAGCCTGGAGCGGGGGCGGCAGGCTATTGAAATGCCCGCCGCCCTCACCTATTCCATATTGCCGCAAACGCCATATAGCCGCCCGTTGGCCGAGTTGGCGCATCTCAATAACAAGGAGGTGCTGCTGCATTTGCCCATGGAAGGTTCGCGCCTGGACGTGAATGAACCTGATACGCTCAATGAAAGAATGCCAGAGGCGGTTTTTCGAAGTACGGTGCAAAACCAGCTTCTCCAGGTGCCGCATGTGGTGGGCGTTAACAACCATATGGGTAGTATGCTTACGCCACGATCACTGCAAATGAACTGGCTGATGGAAGAGCTTGCCGGCCGTTCACTGTTTTTCGTCGACAGTCGGACTACTGCGGCAACCGTCGCGTCACTTGCGGCGCAACGCCACGAAGTACCTTTTCTTCAGCGTGACGTATTTCTGGACAACGACAGGGATAACGCCAGTATACGCGCGGCATTCCTTCATTTGGTGCGCTTGGCAAAAGAA
>DASVCP010000219.1:0-15844 GCA_036381555.1 Gammaproteobacteria bacterium | reverse complement strand
GCTATACGGATCATGCTGTAGGCATAATGGAAAAAGACGAATCGGGCAGGGTTTCAATGACCAAGGTCATCCTGCGGCCAAAAGTATTGTTTTCAGGTGACCGAATACCTTCGAGAGATGATCTGGAAGAAATGCATCATCAGTCACATGAACAATGTTTCATAGCTAATTCTGTTAAAACCGAGGTGATCACAGAGATTGAGACATAACAAACCAAATCGGGTCGACCGCTATAAGCATCGTCCAAAAAACGGCCACCACTTATAGCGGCGAGTGTTTGGAGCGTTAGGTATAAATCACCCTCTAAGCTGAAGCAGTCATTATGTTTAGAAGACTTACAAAGATTCTTCTTCTGTTTATAGCAATTTACATCGCAGAATCATTTGCAGACGAATTGGTTTCGCCCCTTGCAAGACCGGACGATCTGGCGTCAGGCAATCCACACTTTGTAATTGTTCGTGCTGAAATCTTGGAACTATCGGCGGCGAAAACATCGTTCGAAAACCCTGCAAGCTCAAAAATAAAAATAATTGATGTGCTTCGGGGTAGGGATAAGATGGTTCCTCGGGATGCCTTGGCCCAATTCAATCCTCCTTTAAACGGCAAGATGATGATTAATCCACGAGATGGAAACTATGAATTGAAACCCGAGGCGAAAGCGCAACAATTTGATATGCCTGATTTGGGGAGCCAAGTCCTGATTTCTTATTGCTGTGTTGATGGTGAGAATGCGATTTCTACACAGGGAAAAATCATTGCTTGGTCTGTACAAAACGAGGCTATAATTAGAAGTTCCATGGCTCCCCCTGAAGCAAGTCCAAAATTGCAAGGGGGGCTCTTCATCGGTCTTTTAGCTACGACGGTGTTTGGTCTTTTGCTAGGAGTTATTGAAACGAGCACGAAACTGAAATTCACTTTAAGATCAGGCGTATTTATTGCGTCACTTATACTATATATAACCTATGAGGCCGGAGTATCTATCTACACAAACATAAGAGTGGATTTGTTGCTCATTTATCCATTATTGTTTCTTAATTTGCTCTGGTTAATCTGGGCGCTAATTTCATTTGGTAAAAGTTACCGGCATAAAGAGAATGTCTGACATAACAATCAAAACTGACGTAATAGACTCCCAGCCAGCTGAGCATCGCGCTGCCATTTTATACGCAACTGGTGCGAAACCTATTGCGCCGTTATGCCGGTAAGGATGAAGGTGTGTCAGTAGTATCCATTGAAAACGCAGAGCATTACGTTTGGGGGGAGAAAGTGCGACGGTTGGCATTTGGTAAAGTCGGCGCAGCTAAGCGTAATCCAAGAGCTTGTGCCACCTGGGTGTGTTGAAGAAAGGCATTGTCATCTTAAGGCAGAACAATTTTTCTTTTGTCTTGTCGGGTGTTGCTACACTAGAGGTAGACGGTATGGTGCACAAAGTCAATCCAAGTGAGGGGTTTTATATTCCTCCAGGCGTTCCACATCAACTTAGGAATGGACAAGCAGAGGAATTGGTGATTATTGTCACCTCAACTCCTCCAAGTCATGGTGATGAGGTTGAGACATAACAGGAGCTTTTCCGGTGTTGGTGCATGAACAGGCCTTCCTCGGCAAGCAGTCATTAGGGGATAGCTAATGCAGCACATGCTCTCTTTGGTTTTAGCTCTTTTATTGGCTGGATGCGGTGATGGCGCTATCACTCATGTTCCAGGTGAAAACCATGAAACTGTTATGGTGGCGGTCGACGGAAATGGAAGCGTCTTCTTATCAACGGGAAATTCCCCCATTTCTTTGCAAGAACTACCCAATGAAATAGAGAGTCTTTTAGGTTCTGGGCAGGGGTATAGTTTTGTCATACAGTCTGAGGATGGTAGTGGACCTCTTGCAAAACAAGTGGAGGAAATTCTTCATCGACAGGGGGTTGAGGAGCGCCATGTTGCAATTGCTCATCAACTTCCTTAATAAAGACGCTCCTGCTGGCCAACGTTTCCGGTGTGACCGTCTTTAGCCTTGTCATAGAGTCTGGAGTTGGCGGGCAAAGATGAAGCTCGAGCAAGCAAATGAAGAGAAGCACTGGGTCGTCGCCAACGAAATGCTGAGCTCGGTATCTCATCATTTGGCGATAAAGGGATTGGGGCTATGGAATGCAGATCAAATTGGTATTGTTCCACTGAAGTCGTGCTATAAATTGGATGAGCTGTACTTCGCCCGGAAGGGCGAGGAAACGGTGGGGTTGGTTTTTATACAGGAATCCGATGATAAGTTCTGGCCCGAAACGATACCCGGTGAAAGTCTGTTTTTCCACAAGTTGGCCGTGGCTCCCGGGTTTCAGGGGAAAGGCTACGGATACGACATACTGGACAGAATCGCTGAGATGGCTGTAAGCAGAAGCAAAACCTGGCTTAGGCTCGATTGCGATAATCGGGTGGGGTTAAGAAAATTCTACCAGGGTTATGGGTTCCAGGCGGTCGACGAGAAACTGATCGACGGCTTTAACATTGTGAGGTTTCAGATGTCAGTAAAGTTCTCGTCCAAGGCAATGTTATGAGAACCTATCTCAAAATGTAGCGAGCGTAGATGAGACGAGGCAAAAGTGCTCTGGGCGTAGCCCTGAGTAAAACTGGCCCGCAGTTTATCGGGAATCTACCGCTTCGCGGCCCTGCACAGAAACAGCCTATTAACATAAAAAGCCCGGTCATGGACCGGGCTTTTTATTGGGGTCATCAACACTTGCACCAGTGAATGAACCCCGGATCGCAACCGGCGGTCTCGCGACAGCCGGCTCGTTGAACCATCACTGAAGCGTGGGGGTACTCCAGTTGATCCAGCGACTGCGATCGACGCTTGGTCCTTCGACGATATCGGTGTTACCGCTGTTAACGCCTTTCAGGAACTTGTTCAGGAAGTTCCTCAGCTCATCGTTTTGCGAGGACGGGAACTGGCAGTGGGTGTGCTGGGACGACGTTTGCGACACGCCCATGTTTCCGGGAACTCCCAGCGCGCTATACACTTCCTTGGCGGCAACGCCGGCGGTCTGCGTGCTTTCCGGTCCCAGCCAGTCGATCGGGTTGTCGATGTTCAGCAGACCGCGAGGCGCCACCATGGCCATCAGCATATGGTGATCCATCGGCAGGTTGTTCACGTTGCTGGTGAAGTTGCCGAACACGCTGTCGAACCAGGGCTGTTCGCCGTGCGCGTGGCTGGCGGTCTGAATATTCTGTCCCTGGCTGCTCAGGAACTGCGACACACGCCAGCTTGCGGTGCCGCCGGCGCCGGACTCCTGCGGAATGGTCAGCGCGATGCGCTCATCGAACGCGCCCGCTACCAGCGCGCCTTTCCCGTTGCGTGAGCAGCCGGTGACCGCCAGCCGGGTCGGGTCGATGTTGTGGCCGCTGGTGTTCTCCAGTGCATCGATCAGGCGGGAAATACCCCAGGCCCAGGCCATCATCGAACTGTCGCTGAACTGCGTGCCGTACATATCGAAGAACTTACCCTGGCCGCGCGTGCCGCTCTGGCCACCCATTTCGTTGTTGTTGAACGTAATCGAGGCGATACCCAGCTCGCTCATGATGCCGGTGTTGAGGCTGTTGCCGCCGACGCCGATGACCGCGGGAAACGGACCGGTTCCACTGGGCCTGGAAATGCTGGCGGTAAAGCTGATGGTGTTGCCGTTGTCCTGGACGTTGACGGTGATGCCGCTACCGCTGACGGAGCCGGTCACGCTCTGCACGGGGTAAGGTTTCACGCCCAGCTCGTACGCTTCGAATTGCGCCTTGATTTCCGCGCGCCGGCAGGTCCATTCGCTCTGCGATGAGATGCGCCCGCCGCCGAGCGAGGCGAACGGATCGGGCAGCGCGGAGCCCTGGTTGCCCGGGTTGGCGGGCAGGTAGGGAATATTGCAGTTCGCGCCGGAGAACTCGCCGCTGCCGCCGTTGGAAGAACTGGAGCTGCTGGAACTGGACGAGCTGCTCGATGAGCTGGAGGAACTGCTGCTGGAAGACGAACTGCCGGTGCCGGTGGAAACGTTGCCGAAGCTGATATAGCCGTTGCAGTGCATCCACTCGCTGTTGGAACCGCCGCCGCACGAGCCGTTGGCGTAGAGGGCGGTGTTGATGCTCTGATTTTCAGCCTGGCGGGTTTCGCCGTTAACCTGGATGTAATCGACTTGCGCATCCAGGCTGGTGCCGTTGTCGTTGGTGAAGGCCACCCGGACTTCGCCGCCCAGATCGGTCTCGACGCTGTAGTCCTGCATGCTGGTGGTCATGGTCCAGGTCTCCACGGTGGTGCCGCCGACCTGCAGACTCAGCGATTCCTGGCCGGCGACGCCGCGCGCGCGGACGGTGATGGTGTTGCTGCCGCCGCCCGATGAAGACGAGCTGGAACTGCTGGAACTGGACGAACTGCTGGAACTTGAACTGCTGCTCGATGAAGACGAGCTGCTGGAAGACGATGAGGAGCTGCTGGAGCTGGATGAACTGCTGGAACTGCTCGAACTTGAACTGCTCGACGAATCGCCGTCGCCCGAACAGGTCGGCACCTCGAAACTGCCGTCATGGGTGCCCTGCAGGCCGAAGCTGGTGCTCTGGCCCTGGCCCAGGTTGCCGTTCCAGCCGCAGCAGTTGGTGAAGGTCGGTGTGGCGGTGCTGGCGCCCGACGAGGTCACATTCCAGCTGCTGGTCACATTGGCCGGCTCGCTGAAATTCAGTTGCACGGTCCAGCCGCTGATCGAGCCGGGCCCGTCGTTGGTGACCGTCACATTCAGTTGATAACCGTTGCCCCAGAGACTGCCGGGCGTGACGGTACAACTGTATGAAGCAAACGCCTGGCCGGCCAGCAACAGGCCGGACAGCGTCATGATTTTTAAGAAAATCTTCATTGAAATTACCCCTCCAGATTTTTATTGGCATTTTTTGTGAAGTCCGGCCCTCGCGTTCCTCCGGACAGGCGTCACTGGAATACTTGTATGCCAGGATGCTTGTATTCTTATGTACCATAAGGGGGATATGGGTTCAATGGATGAGTTATAAATAAGCTGCCATCCCGGAGGGCGGAGCGGGGAACAAAGCTGATGTCCCGAATGAGACATTGATGGAGGGCGGACTTTCCCGGTTTGGCGCTTTTCAACCCCCGCGAACCGGTGTAGATTCGAGCGGGTATATTTAAGGTATCTTCCGGTGGATGGTCATGGTTAAGCGCATTTTCCCTTTGTCGCAACGTTTTTTGTGCCTGGTCGCGTTGATCTTCCTGATGAACTGCGGCGGTGGTGGGGGGGGAGGCGGCGGCTCGTCCAGCAGCAGCTCCAGTTCTTCCAGCTCTTCAACCAGTACGTCGAGCTCCTCGGGCGGCACGGGCGCCACCGGCAACGGCCCCTTCATCGTCATCGACCAGTTCGGTTATCTGCCCGACGCCGAAAAAGTCGCGGTGATCCGCGACCCGCAAAGCGGCTTCGACGAGGACGACGCCTACGAGCCCGGCGATACCTTTGAAGTGGTGAACGCAGCCACGGATGACGTGGTGTTTTCCGGAAGCATCCAGCAATGGAACAGCGGCAACACGGATACTTTAATGTCGGGAGACCGCGCCTGGTGGTTCGACTTCAGCGATGTGCAGACCGAGGGTGAATACTTCGTGCGCGACGCCGAGCACGATGTGGTCTCACACACCTTTTTAATAGACGACAATGTGTATGACGAGGTGCTCAGGCAGGCGATGCGCACGTTCTTCTATCAGCGCGCCGGACACCCAAAAGAGGAGCCATTTGCAGAGGTCGGCTGGAAGGATAACGCCAGTCATCTCGGTCCTCAACAAGATGGTCAGGCGCGTCTTTACAGTGCGCCGAATGATGACACCACAGCAAGAGATTTAAGCGGCGGCTGGTATGACGCCGGCGACTACAACAAGTACACCAATTGGACGGCAGATTACGTTATCGGCATGTTGCACGCCTACATGGAAAACCCGGCGGCCTGGGGCGATGACTTCAACATTCCCGAATCCGGCAACGGCATTCCCGACATCATCGATGAAATCCAGTGGGGCATGGACTGGCTGATCAAAATGCAGAACGGCGACGGTTCGGTGCTGTCCATCGTCGGTCTGGATCACGCCAGCCCGCCGTCAGCCGCCACCGGCCCGAGCTACTACGGCCCGGCCAGCACCTCCGCCACGCTGACCACCGCCGCGGCGTTTGCGTTGGGTGCAACGGTGTTTGACGGTTTAGGTGATCCTGATCTGGACACTTACGCTACTGAACTGGAAGCCCGCGCGATCGAAGCCTGGGACTGGGCGGTACTAAATCCTGCCGAGATTTTCAGAAACAACGATCCTAATCCTCCCTACAACTCGGCGGGTCTGGGCGCGGGGCAACAGGAAGTCGACGAGGATGGCCGGCTGATGAAAAAACTCGAGGCCGCCGTGTACCTGTTCGAGCTGACCGGCGATGCCGAGTATCAGACTTTTTTCGATGACAATTACGACGAAGCCGAGTTGATTCGCACCACCTTCTCCAACGATTTCTCCGTGCGCGTCACTCATTTCCTGCTGTATTACGCCAACCTGGCGAATGCCAACGCCACGGTGGCCGATGATATTCAGACGAAATTCACATCCGCCATGAACGGCGGCACCGTCTGGGCCGCGATTAACGGCAACGCCGATCCCTACCGCGCTTTCATACAGGTCTACACCTGGGGCAGCTCGGGCATCAAGGCCGATAAGGGTTCGATGTTCTACGAGCAGATTCTTTATGATTTACAGGACGGGCGGAGCGACGAACAGATCCGCAACGTTGCTGCCCGCTACATCCACTACCTGCACGGCGTCAATCCGCTCGGCAAGGTGTTCCTGTCCAACATGGGCGACTACGGCGCGGAGAATTCGGTCGACCAGTTCTATCACACCTGGTTTGCGCACGGCAGCGATCAGTGGGATAGCGTGAGCGAATCGGACTTCGGGCCCGCGCCGGGTTTCGTGGTCGGCGGACCGAATCCTTCTTACGATTGGGATGGTTGCTGTTATACCAGTTGCGGGAGCCCAGAGAATACCGCCATGTGCGGCACGCAACAGTTGTCACCGCCTTTCGGCCAGCCGCCGCAGAAATCCTATCTCGACTTCAACCAGAGCTGGCCGTTGAATTCCTGGGAGGTGACGGAGAACAGCAACGGGTATCAGATTCGGTATTTGCGGTTGTTGTCAAAGTTTGTTGATTAAAAACAATTTAACCACGGGGAGCACGGAGGACACGGAGAAAAAAATTAAACGGAGTTTTGGTTATGGGTTTAGGTTGAAGTGAGTAACAAACCCTAATGATTGTTTGAGTGCGCGCATGGAGGCGCCTTCGGTTTTCAGAGAACTAGAGTTTCTGTTCCCTCCTTGCAGAAGCAACCGCGTTCTGGATAGAGAGGAGTATATGAAAAAAAGCAGAGATCGGCCGAGATTATTTAGAGACAAGGAGCTGATTAATGGACTGTCCGCACTGCACTGAAGAAGTTGAACTGACTTGGAGGCGTTATTTAAAAGCCCCGTCCGGCCGGTACATTTGTCCGTATTGTGGAGGGCGATTTCGGATGAGGCATACGTTCAAGTACCATGCAACGCTCTTTGGGCTCACTGTAATGTTTGCTGGAAGCTCCGTCGGTTTTGCCCTGATCTTTGGTGAGACCTTGTTTCAAGCTTTGGGTGTCTACTTGATATGTGTAATTATCTTCATGCTCCCGATTGATAAGAAGATAGACTCAACTTGGTGCGGCGTGGTGCCATTGAAAGTCAAAGATGACTAGTGGGGCAAGTGAACAGGGCCGGCACAGAGAAATCCAACATGAAGAAAACGCCACGTTTCCCTTTTGGGTGAAAAGGAGATGGTTATGGTTAAAAGAAGGACATAAACCATAGCATTGTCGGTTACTAAATGAGTTGGTCAGCTCATGCTTCTTGAGAAAAATTAGGGTCAGTCTCGATTAAATGTATTGGAGAAAACGGCACGTTTCTTTTCCGAGGGAAAAGGGCGAGGAGATTGTATATTAACGAATAATTTTGAAGAGGGCTTTTAAATGAAGAATATAAGTGTCAAGGGCATTGTTTTGGGCATAATAGCCGTTGTGCTAGTGGATGTGGTTGGAGCGATTCTGGGCATACTTTTGTTTGCATCGGATATGTCTGAAGAGTCGCTGGATGCGTTGGGCCAGGATCAAAGTTTTCTTTTATGGAGCCTGTTTATCGGCACATTTTCCACTATATTGGGCGGCTTTGTGGCGGCAAAAATCGGCAAACTTGCGCCTTATAAAAATGCGGTTGTTATTGGTATTTTGGGAATTATTATCGGTATTTTGGTGAGGGATGCCGGCCCGCCGGATTGGTTTGATATGGTCGGTTTTGTGTCAGTTGTTCCCGCGGCATTGCTTGGGGGTTATTTTGCGGCATCCAAAAAGACTGAAATGTTTCCCGAGTCCGGCGTTCCCGGTAATTTGGAGTCGGCGATAGAAGGGCTGCTTGGAGCCGACGCCTCCGATGCGTTTCTGATCGTCACCGTCAAGTCTACCGAGGACTTTGTGCAGTTCACGGCCGTTCCCGGGACTGTCCGGCTCGATTATCCCCAAGTCACTCCGCGCCAGCGTGAGTTGAGATCCAGGTTCGAGGAGGCGTGCAGGGCGCTCGGTCTGGAGAAAACCGTCAATTCGGGCTCGGACGGCAGTGAGTTTATCGACTACGATATTCCAGGTTCGGCGGCGTCGATAGCCGCGGTAGTCCGTCAGGTTTTAAGCGGCGTGTTCGGCGTGAGCAGCGATGCCGAATTGCTGTTTGTGGCAAACGGCTTTGAAATCGGCGGCGCCTAACATTTGTACGCACGGGCATCGCTGTTTCAGTTTTATGCTTTTCGCTTTTCACGTATAGATTGGGCTAAACCTACGCAAGGTTCTATTGGGGGATTAACATTGAAATATATTCTGATTATTGTTGCGGGTTTTATTTTAAGTTCGTGTGCGTCTTCCCAATCGAAAGCGCCCGACACAACGGGTTATGGATTGAGGTACGCATATTATTCGGAAAATCAAAATAAGCTGGCAGGCCACGTCGAACCTGGTATGAGATTGGTGTTCCCGGCTATTCCGGGGAAACTTTTCGGGGTTCCGACCCGCGATCTTGTTTATACGACTGTTCCTGAGAGCGTCGATCGCTTTTCTCTGATATTGCCTGCAAACATGGATAGTCGGGCCGCTAAATTAGACGAGAGGTCTCTTAAAATAGAGCCATCTCATACGAAGCTTGTGCGTCTTGGGACTTTTCATATCTTGCCAAGGTACAAGGAGGACTACATCGGTGGCGGCGGATTCAGAGATGGAAATAATGGAAATCATTATATTCTGGTTTATTTCTCGGGCGCCGCCGAATTAACAGGTCAATTGGTATATGGAGCCGAAGTTTATAGTCATAATATTGTAGTGAACAAAGGCGGCTGGCATTGGATCCAAATTTCCAAGACGGCTCCTGACGTCTTTGAGTTGACGGCTTACTCGGGAGATACCGGGCAGATCGAGTTGTTTCTTCCATTGGTCGGAGCTATAGATGTTTGAGAATTCAAGCTTATTGTTTTACTTTGGATGAAAAATGAAGCATGAGCTGGCCGATACGGAAAAGGTTTTCCGCAGAAACCAGAAGTTTTTCCCCTACGCGGAAAGCTTATGCGGATAAATGACGGGCTATAGAGGAAATTTGCATGGAGATCATGAAAAATAAATGCCCGTATTGCGAAAGAAGGATTTGGGGTTTGATTTTTCCGAATCAGAAGTGGTTGGGTATGGAACTGTATCCCAGAAAAGATAAAGGAGCATGCCCCCATTGCAAGAAACCGATTATCTTGAATTCAAGATATTTAAAGTTTCACTTTCTGGGATGGTTGTGTTTTGCCATGGGAATGCCGCTGCCTTTCTTTTTCTCAAACAGTTTTATCGACAGCTACGAATACAGGCTGTTTTTTCTGGTGTTGTTCATTGTATTGATTATGGTCTCGTTCTGCGTGCAGATGTATGACAAAAATCCAGATAACGATATATGATGTTGTTCGAGTTCTTTTTCTGAGATCGAATTTACAATGATTAAATCATAAAACTGGCTGGGATATTAGGTCGGAAAAATGAAAGTTTTCAAATGCCCGAACTGTAAAAGTCTGATCGGCAACGGTCATCTGGGCGCTTCAAGGAGTTATGCCGGCCGCGGTTTGGGGCCGTCGTTTATTTGCCCGCATTGCCGGGCGGTGTTGAGCATCTCGGTGATGCTTACCCTGTTTTTTTGGCTGGGAATGTTGATGGCTGCAGCCAGTTTGTTATATGAGGGCAGGGATGCTTATCTGTTCAGCGCGTTGTTCGGCCTGTGCCTGGCGGTTTGTTTCCTGTTATGCAGATTGGGCTATGGGTTCAAGGTGAAAGCCAATGCAAGAGAGTTTTTGTGATAGGTAAAAACGGCATGGGTTCGGGATGAGGTGATGCTGTGTTAAAGTATGACCTGCTTGAAGCTCAATAATCAAAAACCACCATGAAAGACCACCTCACAACCACCCTCGCCTGGCTTGAAGCGCACCCCGAACTCAGCACCCTGATCAGTCTGGTCCTGCTGATTCTGGTCGCGTGGGCGGGGAACTGGATCGTCAAGCGGATTCTGATCCGGGGGATTTACCGCGCGTTGCGGGTGAGTCCCTTCAGGCAGTATGCCTTTATCCAGGACACCACGGTGATTTCGCGGCTGGCGAACGTGGTGCCGGCGTTGATCCTGTCGGTCGGCATCGGGCTGGTGCCGGGGGTCCCGGAGGGCGTGGTGACGGTGGTGCGCAACGTCTGCAGTGCGTTTATCGTGCTGACCATTGCGCTGGCGCTGGATAACCTGCTGACGCTGATTAACGGCATTTACGAGCGGCGGCCGGGGGCGCGGTTGCGGCCGGTGAAGGGTTATATCCAGGTGATCAAGATCGCGGTGTACGCGGTGGCGGTGATCCTGATGATCGCCGCGCTGGTCGACCGCTCGCCGCTGATCCTGCTCTCAGGACTGGGCGCGCTGGCGGCGGTGTTGATCCTGGTATTCCAGGATACGCTGCTGTCGCTGGTGGCCAGCGTGCAGATTTCCTCGCAGGACATCATCCGCATCGGCGACTGGATCGAGATGCCGCAGTTGAACGCCGACGGCGATGTGATCGATATTGCGCTGCACACGGTCAAGGTGCAGAACTGGGACAAGACCATCACCTCGATTCCGACCAAGCGCTTTCTGAGCGACCCGTTCAAGAACTGGCGCGGCATGCAGGAATCGGGCGGACGCCGGATCAAGCGCAGCCTGTTGCTGGACCAGCAGAGCGTGCATTTTCTCGACGCGGCGGAACGCGGCCGGCTGCTGCGCTTCCGGTTGTTGCGGGAATACCTGGCGGAAAAGCAGAATGAAATCGACGCCTGGAACAAGCAGTTGGAGGAGCAGGGCATGGAGCCGGTGAACACCCGCCGCATCACCAATCTCGGCACGTTCCGCGCCTATGTCGAACGCTATTTGCGCAGCCACGGCGGCATTCACCAGGGCATGACCCAGATCGTGCGCCAGCTTGACCCGACCTCGAACGGTCTGCCGCTGGAAATTTATTGTTTCACCAACACCACCGACTGGGTGCGTTATGAAGGCATCCAGTCGGATATCTTCGATCATTTGCTGTCGATATTGCCCGAGTTCGGCCTGCGGGTTTTCCAGCATCCAAGCGGGCAGGACTTGCGGGAGATAAAAATTTTTAACCACGGAGCACACGGAGATCACTGAGAGAAAATATAAAACAAATTAATTAAGTAAGAGATAAAAAGTTAAAGTAACGTGTGTCAACTCGTAAGTGAACAACAGGAATGTGCAGAAAAAAGCTTAGCTCTTGGAGAAGGGTGGATCAAAAGCGGAGGTAAGAGACATGCAGCAGGATGAGCAGGAGATACGGCAACTGGTGGCGACCTGGATCGAGGCGACCAGGGCGGGGGATATCGACACCGTGTTGAGCCTGATGGCGGACGATGTGGTGTTTCTGATTACCGGTCAGCCGCCGATGATGGGGAAAGCGGCGTTTGCCGAGGCGGCGCAATCGCAGGCGGGGCAAGCGGCACCGTCGTTCGAGGGCGTGAGCGAAATTCAGGAGATACAGGTGCTTGGTGACTGGGCGTACATGTGGACGAAGTTGACAGTGACGGTTACGCCGCCGGGTGGCGGGTCTGCGATGAAACGCGCAGGGCATACGCTGTCCGTGTTGAAGAAGCAGGATGGCAGGTGGTTGCTGGCACGTGATGCGAATATGTTGGCGCCTGTTTCTTAATGGTGAAATGAATAAGAAACGTTTTCCAGGGATGCAAGTATGATGAAAACCGACTTTAACATTCCTAAAGAATACGTTGTTGTTTTCCGATTTTTATTCTGGACGGCGGCAGGCACTGGCATCTTTTTCGCCCTAATGCTGATCAGTTTCTGGGCCGGTTTTGTCGATGCCGTAGCCTGGATATTTTTGAAAATTATTAATAAATTCGAACTGCACTCTCTGGTTGACGACGATCAATCTTTGCTTTTCGTGGTTCATACTGTTCCTATGCTGATTCAGGCTGTCGGTGCAGGCGCGGTTGCGGGAGGCGTATTAGGCTATACAATTCGATCCCCGTTTGATTTAAGGGCTGTAGTACTTGGCGGCTTGTTGGCATATGCAATAAGCCAGGTTCTGCCGGTCATTCATTTTACTCGAATTTATGAGGCCGCTGCCGCTGCAAAAGAAGGCGATCCTGAAATCAGGATGATGGAAATGAGGGGGGTAAGCAAGTCTGAGGCTTTGGAAGGGATAGCTTTGGTTGTGAACGGCGGCCTTGAGTTGATGAAGATAAATTTACTTATGTTTTCCTCTTCATTGTTTTCCATCTATTTTTTCAGGCGGGTTTCGGGGGCGAAAAGGATAAACTCATTGGTTGGGGGTTGGTGACGAGCCCAACAAATACTTTCGTTGTAAACAGTGCTTAGCTGTTTGGATCAACCGTTCAGGGAATGGTGCGAATGATAAAGATAAATTTTGCTGTTCCACAGAACCTTATCGCTTTCTTGCGGTTTTTATTCTGGCTGGCGTCGGGTGCCGCGATTTTTTATCTATTTGTACAAATTAACCTCAGGGACGGTTTTCTTGAGTGGATAGGGTGGCTACTCGCTGAAACCGTGGTAGAGAACGGCTGGAATGAGTATCTGGCGGACAGAAAGGTGTTGCGGCTTGTGCTTCACGAAATTCCTTATGCCGTTCAATCCGTTTTTCTCGGTGCGGTTCTGGGCGCCGTTATCGGGTATGCGATCAGGCCTGCCGCCAGTCTCAGGGCGGTTTTGATCGGCTGTTTATTGGCGTTTTTCGTGTGGCATTTTTCGCCGATTTTTCACTATAACCTGGTTTATGAAGCCATAGCCGGTTCGGAAGGCAGTGAACCCATTATTGCTTTGCTGGAAATGAGGGGCATGAACAAGTCCGAAGGGCTCAAAGCCGTCGGACTGATTTTGTCAAGTTCGGTTTATTTCATGAAAGTAAACATGATCATGCTTGCCTCTTTGTTGATCTCCGCCTATTTGTTCAGGCGGATTTATTTTTCAAAGATAAGCGTAACAACCTGACGAGACCCTGAGATGAGTAAACAACAAGCAGATTCGAAAAGGGTGCCCGTAGTGCTGATGCCGGGCCAGGGCAGGGCGTATTCGATGGGACGGATACAAGCGGTGTTCAAGGCTGACGGGGAGGAGACGGCGAACCGCTATTCCATTTCCGAATGGTGGCTGGAGGCCGATACCACAGGACCCGGCGCGCACTCGCACCCGGAGGACGATGTGTTTTACGTGCTGGAAGGCACGATGAGTTTTCTGATCGGCGATAAGTGGATCGACGCGCCGCAAGGCTCGTTCGTGCTGGCGCCGGCCGGGGTGACGCACGACTTTGAGAACCGCAGTGGCGCACGCGCCGGAGTGTTGAATTTTTCCATTCCCGGCGGTTTCGAAAAGCACATGCCGGACATCGTCGGGTGGTTTGCAGAACATCCGCCCGGTAAGACAAAATAATAAACCGGATGTTGTTTTCACGATAATTCTTGAGTGAGGTTCTTCCATGAAGAAAACAAATATTCTTTTGGGGTTTCTGGTGCTCGCGGTTTTTACGGCCGGTTCGCCGGCGGCTGACTGGAAGGGTTTGCAGGGAACCTATGCGCTAACGCCGGAACATTATCTCGATCCTCCGGAACATGAGCCGAAAGACAGCCATCTCCGGTTCCAGCTCGAGGGCGATGCCGCCAGGGATCTCTATCAGGCCATGAAGGTCGCCGAACAGACCGACGAGTGCACGGGCGCGGCGTTGAAGCAGGTTGGGGAGATGCGTTGCCTGCGCCATGCGGGCGACAAGGGGTATCGCTGTAATTTCTCGATCGACATCATGCGGCAGTCGATCGGCTATGGCGTCGCCTGCTGACGACAACACTCCGATAATCGCGGCTTTTCAATAACCTGTGATAACGCTCTTCTCCTGACATTCCGGGGCGCATATCCCATTTGGGATATGCGGTCTTCACGCGGTTTTTTATAGACTTTCCTAAAAAGTTGTTCCGGCCGGCCGATAGAAAACACAAATCCGCTGCCGAAACGTTGCAGCCATGGAAAATCCCCTCGGAGGTTTTATATTTATGCTTGACAGAAAAATTTTACCCGCTCTGTTGCTGGCGGTGTTTGTTGCCGCGTGCGGCAGCGATGACGACGACGATAACAATAACAACGGCGGCACGCCGCCGGCGACGGAAACCGGCGTGTTTATCGACAGCGCGGTGGCTGGTATCGGTTATCGCACCGAAACCCAGGAAGGCGAGACCAACGCCGACGGCGAATATGAATACGTCGAAGGCGAAACCGTCACGTTCTTTATCGGCGATCTGGAATTCCCGCCGGTGCCCGCCAAGGGTGTGGTTACGCCGCTGGATATGTCGGGTAGCGATGACCTCAACGATCCCGTCACCGTCAACATCGCGCGCCTGCTGCAGACGCTGGACAGCGACGGCGATGCTTCCAACGGCATCACGATTCCGGACGGCGCAGCGGCCGCGGCTTCGGTTCTCGACTTCGACGTTTCCGTTGCCGAGTTCGAAACGAGCGTAGCCAATTTCGTGGCCAATGCCGGCGGCGGCAGCCTGACGCTGGTATCCGCAACCGATGCTGTCAATCATCTGCAAAGCAGTCTGGACGATGTCCAGGCTTCGCTGATCGGCAGCTGGGGTTTCCGGGAGACGGTGGACGGTGAGGAATATTTCATTGTGCTGACGTTCCTCGACCAACAGAACTTCGTGCTGGCCAACGACGAATCCGACAGCGACCCCAACGGCCAGGACGGTTTCGAGCTGGGCGGTTATACCTGGAATGTCAGAAGCGGCGCGTTTGTCCCCAGCGTGCGCGTGGACACCAACGGCGAATGGGGCCTGTCACATCCCTGTGAGGGTGAAACGTTCACCCTGGAGCTGCGCGGTGACACGTTGCTGGTGGGCGCCGAAGGTGAAGTCGGCGAGGATTGCGACGCGGCGGCCGGGGAGGATTCGGCGATCGAGTTCACACGGGTGACTTCGGACAGCAATTCGCTGGTGGGCGGCTGGTTTATCGACTCCGGGCTGGAAGACGAATTCGCGCTGGTGACCTTTTCGGAAAGTAACGGCTACATGATGGTTCAGAACAGCAGCGAGGATCTGGATGCCGGCCAGCCGGGCATCGAGCGAGGCACCTACGAACACAATAGTTCGACCGGCGCTGTAGTTTTCGACACATTGACCGATACCAACAATCAATGGGGTTTCTCCCACCCCTG
>DASVCP010000218.1:0-5933 GCA_036381555.1 Gammaproteobacteria bacterium | reverse complement strand
ATGTCCCAACCTCTTGCTAAGATACCGGCACTTTTTGAAGAGGATTAACCCATGTTACGACAGTTTATGACCGGATTGGCCGCGCTAAGTCTCGTCGGCGCGGCCCAGGCAGCGGGCCCGAACCTTGCCAAAGTGAAAGCTCAACTGGAAACGAACATACCCGAAGTGGAAGTCGGCGAGGTCAATACGACACCCGTGCCCGGTTTGTTCGAGGCGAAGATTAACGGCCAGCTGGTTTATCTCACGGAAGACGGCCGTTACATGGTGCGCGGCGATATTTACGATCGTGAGACGTCAACCAATCTTTCCGAGCTCTCGCGCGGTAAAATTCGCCTGGAAGTTCTGAAAGAGCTCGATGACGACATGACAATCGCGTATGGTCCCAAGAAAGCCAAGCATACCCTCACCGTTTTCACCGATACCAGTTGCGGCTATTGCCGGAAGCTGCACAACGAAGAAGTCCCGAAGCTGACCGAGCAGGGCATTAAAGTCCGTTATTTGCTGTTTCCCCGCGCCGGCATGGATTCCCCCGGTTACCATGAGTTGCAAAGCATCTGGTGCGCCAAGAATCCGCAGGAAGCGCTGACCAAAGCCAAGCAGGGCCAGCAGATACCGGAAAAAACCTGCGATAATCCGATTGCCGAACACATGTCGCTGGCGCAGACGTTCGGACTGCGTGGAACGCCGCTCATGGTGACGGACAAAGGCATGTTGATCAACGGCTACCGTCCCGCCGATCAGTTGCTTGAGATCCTCAATTCCGACCAGCAGTAGCCCAACCGGCCGCTGTTTTTCGTTTTTAGTCTTAGTATTTTTTGTTTGATATTTTCACCCTTCCCGGAGAACTTTCCGGGAAGGGTGAAAGTGTTTTTGGGCTGTGAAATCCGCCTGGGATTATATGGTTGAGACCGGAAGCAGGCGCGCGGTGCCGGTCAAGAGCAGCGCCGTGTGAATTGAGCGTTCCGGCCAAAGTTTTTTTGCTCCTTCGGCGTAATAGTTCAGTTGCGGTTCATAATAGCGTATGAACTCCGGCAGAAGCGATTCGCCAATACCGGTTTGGGTTTTGTAATCGATGATCCAGACGGCGTTTTCCAGGATAACGACGCGGTCAATAATGCCATACACCAGTCGGTTGTCATTGTTTGTATAAGCAATGGGTATTTCATTGTAGGCGGTCAGGTAACGGCCGGGATCGAACAGGAAACGAAGTTCTTTACTTTGCAATACCCCGATCACTTCCTGCTGCCAGGCGTTCAGCTGTTCCCGGTTGACGCCATACCCCAAAAAATCCTCAAACCGCGGGTTTGGCCGGGGGGCGGGGGGGCTCATAAGTTCAAGCAGTTTGTGGATGATGACACCGCGTTTGCGGGCCGAGGCTTCCGCATGCTCTTCAAAAGAATGCGACGGTTTTTGAACGGACGATACGGCCGTACTGGGTTTCACGGAATGAGTCGGAGTAGCCGACGCCTGGAACAGGTACTCTCCGGGGGATTGTATATCCACCGCGTGCTCGTTTGAGGAATGTCGCGAGGCTGCGGGAATGGATCCGGTCTGGATGTGGCGACGCCCGTCCCGGTCTTCGATCAACAGCGGCGCCAATGCTTCCGATATCTGTTGGTACCAGCCTGACTGCGCTTCTGACCGCCTGCGCGAGGCTGAGCCGCTGATGATCAATATTTGCCTGGCGCGGGTCAACGCAACGTATAACAGGTTGGCTTGTTCCCGGTCTTGCAGCGTATGCAGCCGCTCGCGCAACTCCTGCATGCGCCGGGGCAGCGACGCTTTGTTCCCGGCAAGTAACATATGTGCCGGCTTGGAATGGGCGGCCGGCCAGTCAACCCGAACGTGATAACTTTCCGAAGGCTTGCCGGTTGTCGCCGCATCCGCCAGGAAAACTACCGGCGCTTCCAATCCCTTGGCAGCGTGAATCGTCATTAATCTGACTTTGGCTTGTTGTTCGGACGGCGGCGGAGAATCGGGCTGATCCGGGATGTGATTGCGTAGTTGCTTGAGGCTGTACAGAAATCGCATGAGGCTGGGGTAGCGGCCGCTGTCCATTTCCAGCGCCATTTCCAGCAGCAGATTGAGGTTGGCGCTGACCCGTCCCTGCAGTACGTTTGGAGTGGCTTGCCGGTAGCGGTTCAGTACGTCGCCTTCATGATAAATACGGTCCAGCAAATCGTGGACGGGCAGGTAGCCGACCCGATTACGCCACTCGGACAGCAAGCGGCTGGCGCGGCACAGCGAGGGTGATGCCTGTCCCTTGGCGACAAGGCTTGTCAATCGCTCATACCAGTGCGTTGACTCATCACAGCCGGCCAGTTGAATCAAATCGCCATCGTTTGCCGAGAATAAAGGGGACTTCAATACTTGCGCCAACGCAAGGTTGTTGAACGGTGTAACCAGGACATTCAACAAAGCCTCCAGGTCCTGCACTTCCAGGCTGTCCAGCAGACCGCCTCTTTCCAGCCCGATATAGGGGATGTTGCAGTCCTGCAGCGCCTGTTCGTACTCCGCGGCGTGAGTTCGATTGCGCAGCAGGATGTACATGTCATGCAGGTCGAGCGGTAGTTGTTCGCCGTCTTTTTCCACGATAACTCGTTCGGTTATCAATTCCTGGATGCGATTGGCGATTTGCAGGCCTTCCAGATAATGTGTACTGATTTCTGTCTGTTGCGGGGGTTCGGTCAAGGGATCGCGCAAACCGGATTTTAAGGGAGGGCGATCTTGATTTTCCGCCTCAGGGGCGGCCAGCGGCAGCATTTCGACCCGTCCCCAGAGATGTTGGCAGTGCGTATCGTGGTCTGCATAATCGTCCAGCAGATTTCCCAAGGACGTATTGCCGCCGAATATCGCATTCAGACAATGCATGATTACTGGCGACGACCGCCAGGATTTGCTTAACGGGAACAGCCGGCCGTTCAACCGGGTTTTCAGCCATTCCGTGGCGGCTGCTTGCAGCCTGGGGTTGGCGCGACGGAAGCTATAAATCGATTGTTTGGTGTCTCCAACCAGAAAGATGCTGCGGCTTCGCTCCTCGTTGCCGCCGGCGATCTCCTGAAGTATCGGCAGAATGAGTTGCCATTGGGTGGGATTCGTGTCTTGGAATTCGTCGATGAGTATATGATCGATTTTCTGGTCCAGTTTGTACTGCACCCACAGCGAGTGCTCCGGATCCCTTAGCAGGCAATAGCTTTTCCATTCCAGATCGGCAAAATCCAGCAGGCGTTGTTCCTGTTTGAGGGTTTGGTAATGGTCCAGTAGCGACTGCCCGGCTGCATACCAGGCGGCATTGAGTTCATAAGCTGTTTTCCGCAGGCAGGCATCGTGTGTTTCCAAAACGGTTTCACAGAGTTGCTCGTGCAGTTGCACAAAACGCCCGGCTGTTTCGCCGCCCAGTTTTTTCTCCAATGTTTTGCTGTACGTTCGTTTCCGGGGCTCCAGTTTGTTCGTCAGGAACGCGCCGACGATCAGCGCAAATCGTTTAGCGGGATCGAGATTCGGGTTAAGGCCCTGCTCGAGGTCGCTTGCATAAGCGAGATTGGAATCGATGGGATGTCGAAGCAGCAATTCTCTGAATTCGATTAATGCCGCCTGGCGGGAGGACGAAAAAAAATCCTTGCAAGGATCGTCTGCGGGTTGCAGAAACGCGCGAATGTACTCACGGGCATATGTTGCCGGATTTGGCTGGTTTTCGGTAAACGACCACCAATCACTGCGATGATTCAGGAAACCCCGAAGCAACGCGTTGCGTGTCCCGGTTAATCCGTTGCACAAGTCGAAAAGTGTTTCCAGGGCAGTCGCCAGAGCAGTGTCCGGATTGCGGGTTGCTTTCAGAAACAGTGCATCCCAGGCCATGGCTTCGAGGGTACCGGTTTTTTCCAGTAGCTCGTAACCGGCCGGAACACCTGCTTCCAATGGGAAGCGGCGTAACAAGTCCTGGCAGAAAGCGTGGAAGGTGGAGATTCGCAACGGTTTTTCGGCGAATAGCACCTGTTCGTAGAGGTTTCTGGCCGACGCACGTTTCGAAGCAGATGATTCCACATTGATGGAAAGCAGCGCATGGTCCAAAGGGCTGTCGTCCAGCATTGCGAAATGCTGCAAGCGGGCGAGAAGCCGTTGGCGCATTTCGCCGGCGGCTTTGCGGGTAAACGTCAGTGCCAATATGTTTTCGGGTTTTGCGCCTTCCAGCAGCAGCCTGATGATACGGGTAACCAGTAAATAGGTTTTGCCGGTGCCGGCCGACGCCGACACGGCGGCATTGATATCGGGCGCGGCAGCTTCGGCATGGTTTAATGCAGCACCGGCCGCTTTTTTTGCAGAGGTGGGTGGAGTTTGCCGCATGGGGGTGTGTTGGCCGAATTTGAATGCAGATAATGCCAGGGACGGGTATAGATGCCAAGGCATGATAGTAGAACCTATCTCAAAATTACTCGGCTTTGGCCTCCTGCGTCGCTCTACCTCCTCCATCCCTGGAGTCGTGCGCTTGCTGATACGTCGTTAAAAATGTCCTCAAATTGCGGGGCCCGGGAGCCCTGCGTAAAATTAGCAACTCCGTGTAAACTCGATTGCTGCTCCCGGCGCAATTCTACCGCCTCCTTCCCTGGAGGCGTCCGCTTTTTCGGACATTTTGCCTCCACCGAGGTCTACCGGTGCGCTGCACACGGCACTCGTGGCATTTTGAGATAGGTTCCAAATACAGGCATCGGATGGCGGCAGTATTTTTTGTCGCGCTCGAAGTGCTGCACCCTTCGCACTTTACCGAGGGCCAAAAGCAAAAACCCCAGCAGGGCTGGGGTTTGCTCTCCTTTCCAAAAGTTTGCGTGGACAAACGGTAGGAGTAACATCCTTTGTCGCACGGTCCTTGTCGATCCTTACCTTCCGTGGAGCAGGGGATCCTTCCCGCACTCCATAATCCATTCCTTCCAGTTGAGTGTAGTTAGTCATGTGAAGACGGCATTGGTTGTGCGACGCGAAAGTGTGTAGGATTTGTCTTACACTGCATCCCCGGTTGTACGTTGGCTGGACCGTATTCCGCCAAATCTGGGGGTGAAATATGATATAAACCACAGCATATTGGGTTGACGGATTATTATACCGCGACCGTGGGCTATTCCCCCGGCGCAATATTGAGGAGTAGCATGAGCGCAAAATACGATGCCGCTGATATCGAAGTCTTGAGTGGCCTGGAACCGGTGCGCAAGCGGCCGGGCATGTATACGGATACCAGCCGGCCCAATCATCTGGCGCAGGAAGTGGTCGACAACAGCGTCGATGAGGCCATCGCCGGCCATGCGTCCACCATCGATGTGACGGTTTTCAAAGATGGCTCCCTGGAAGTGGTGGACGACGGCCGGGGTATGCCGGTTGACCAGCACCCCAAGCTGAAAATTTCCGGCGTGGAAGTGATCCTGACCAAGCTGCACGCGGGCGGCAAATTTTCGGACAAAAACTACAAGTTCTCCGGCGGGCTGCACGGTGTCGGTGTGTCGGTGGTCAACGCGCTGTCCAAGCGCCTGGAAGTGAAGGTCAAACGCGGCGGCAAGGAATACATGATGACCTTTGCCGACGGCAACAAGAAATCCAATTTAAAGCAGGTTGGAACCGTCGGTCAGCGCAATACCGGCACCAGTATCCGCTTCTGGCCGAACCCGAAGTATTTCGACACCGACAAGTTTTCCCTGCCCAAATTGAAACACCTGCTCAGAGCCAAGGCTGTGTTATGCCCCGGCTTGCAGGTCAGGTTGTACGATGAAAAAACCGGTGAAAAATGCGAGTGGCAGTACCAGGACGGTTTGCAGGCCTACCTGCTGGAGGCCCTGGCCGGTTGGGAACGTTTGCCCCAAGAACCCTTTCATGGCTCGATGAGCGGCCACCACGAGGAGGTCGACTGGGTGGTATGCTGGCTGCCGGAGGGTGGCGAGGCGGTGCAG
>DASVCP010000217.1:0-10682 GCA_036381555.1 Gammaproteobacteria bacterium | reverse complement strand
ATTGTTCCGCCGTGAGTCACCAGGTCAGCGGGGTGCTGGATGTCGAAGACCCTATTGCGGAAACCTACGATCTGGAAGTTTCGTCTCCGGGTTTGGATCGCCCGCTGTTCAAGTCCGGGGATTTCGGCCGGTTTGCCGGTCAAACCGTAAAGATCCGTCTGGCGGTGCCGCAGGACGGCCGCCGGAATTTCAAGGGTGTTTTATTGGGTTTGGAGGACGACAAAGTTCGTGTCGAAGTGGACAAACAGGTTTTTGAATTGCCGTTCGGGCATATCGAACGGGCCAAAGTGGTGCCGTTGTTTTAGTAGTACCGCTTTTTTAACATTGCCGGGAGTTGTTTGGTTATGAACAAAGAGATTTTGCTGGTTGCCGACGCCGTCTCGAACGAGAAGGACGTCGATAAGGAAGTGATCTTCGAGGCGATCGAGATCGCTTTGGCGACAGCCACCAAAAAGCGTCATGAGCTTGATATCGAGGTCCGGGTGGCGATCGATCGCGATACCGGCAACTACGAGACTTTCCGGCGCTGGGAAGTGATTCCGGACGATCAGGAAGTCGAGTTTCCGGATCACCAGTACACGCTCAGCCAGGCCCGGGAAATACGCCCGGACATCGAAGTCGGCGAGTATATCGAGGAGCCGATCCCTTCCGTGGATTTCGGACGCATCGCCGCGCAGACCGCCAAGCAGGTGATCGTGCAGAAAGTCCGTGAAGCGGAGCGGATGCGCGTGGTCGATGCCTACGAGGATAGGGTCGGCGAACTGGTCATGGGCGTGGTCAAGCGCGTCGAACGCGGCAACATTTTCCTGGATCTGGGCGGGAACGCCGAAGCCTTCATCGGCAAGGAAGATATGATTCCCCGCGAAGCCGTGCGGCCGGGCGACCGGTTGCGCGGCTACCTGCGCGAAGTCCGCGCGGAAGCACGGGGCCCGCAGTTGTTCGTCAGCCGCACCCGCCCCGAATTTTTAATCGAGCTTTTCAAGATCGAAGTACCCGAAGTGGGGCAGGGGCTGATCGAGATTCGCGGCGCGGCGCGCGACCCCGGGTTGCGGGCAAAGATCGCCGTTAAATCCAACGATCCGCGGTTGGATCCGGTGGGCGCATGCGTGGGTATGCGCGGTTCGCGTGTGCAGGCCGTTTCCAATGAGCTGGCCGGCGAGCGGGTTGACATCATTCTCTGGGATGAAAACCCGGCCCAATTCGTGATCAACGCCATGTCGCCGGCGGAAGTGCTGTCCATCGTGGTCGATGAAGAAGCGCAAAGCATGGATGTGGCTGTGGCCGAGGAAAAGCTGTCACAGGCCATTGGCCGCGGCGGTCAGAACGTCCGGCTGGCCAGCGAACTGACCGGCTGGACCCTGAATGTCATGGATGAAAAGCAGGCCGAAGAGAAAAGCGAAGTCGAAGCCCGCGAGCTGCAGGAAACCTTCATGAAGCAACTGGATGTCGACGAGGAAATGGCCGTGATTCTGGTCCAGGAAGGCTTTTCCAGTATCGAGGAAGTGGCTTACGTGCCGGCCGCCGAATTGCTGTCGATCGAAGAGTTCGATGAAGAGATTGTAGGCGAACTGCAGAACCGTGCCCGGGACGCCTTGCTGACCAAGGCAATCGCCAACGAAGAAAGCCTCGACAGCACCCAGCCGAGCAAGGAGTTGCTGGCCCTGGAAGGCATGGACGATACGCTGGCGTTCGAGCTGGCGAGCCGCGGTGTGGTTTCAACCGACGATCTTGGCGACCTGTCGGTGGACGAACTGATGGAAATCGACGGTATGGAGGAAGAACGTGCCGCGGCTTTGATCATGAAAGCCCGGGAACATTGGTTTGCAGACGAGGTGGTGGCCGAATCCGCACGGTGATTCGGTCGAACTCCGTCGAGTTAACCTGATATGCGCAATACGTATTTAAGGGGAACATTGTGTCTGAAGTAACTGTAAAACAATTGGCAAAGGTTGTCGGTACGCCTGTCGACCGGCTGCTGCAACAGTTGGCGGAAGCCGGTCTGCACAAGAATTCGGTTGAAGACAGTGTTACCAACGACGAGAAAATGAAACTCCTCGAGTTTCTGCAGCGCAGTCACGGTAAGCAGGGCGGCGTTGGCGGCAAAAGCATTACCCTGAAGCGTAAAAGCGTCAGTGAATTGAGACTGCCCGGGGTTACGGGACGGGCGGCGGGCGCGCGTGGCGGAACCAGTAAAACCGTCAGTGTCGAGGTGCGTAAAAAAAGGACCTATGTCAAACCGGGCGAACAGCCGCAGGTCGATACTTCGCGTCTGCGAGCCGAGCAGGAAGCCGAGCGTGACGCTTTGAAGCGTGAAGCCGAGGAGCGCCGCCGCTTTGAGGAGGAGGCGCGTCAGCGGGCCGCCGAAGAAAAGCGCAAGGCCGAAGAGGCCGCACGCAAGCAGGCCGAAGAAGACCGCCGCAAGGCCGAACTGGATGCCGCTGCCCGACGGGAAGCGCAGGCAGAGGAAGACCGGCGCAAAGCGGAAGAAGAGAAGAAAAACCCCAAGACCGCACGCAAGCACCCCGTCTCTACCGAGGAAGCGGAAGCCAAACCCGGCCGGCCGATGGAAGTCGAAGCCAACCGGGACAGTGATGCGGCCAAAGCCGGCAAGCCGGACAAGAAACGCAAGTTCCGCGGTGAAACGCCGGGCAAAGAGGATCGCAGCGGCCGGGGTCGTTATGGCCGCAAGGAGCTTCATGTCGATTCCACCAAGAGCGGCTTAAGAAAGAAAAAGCCCAGGCAAGCCGGGCAGTCGGCCGGGACGGAGCGCAAGCATGGCTTTGAAATGCCGACGGCGCCCATTGTGCACGAGGTCAGGATTCCCGAAAACATCACCGTCGGCGAGTTGGCGCAGCAAATGGCCGTCAAGGCCGGTGAACTGATCAAGGCTCTGATGGGGCTGGGCGTCATGGCCACCATCAACCAGACGCTGGATCAGGATACCGCCATCCTGGTCGTCGAAGAGCTGGGGCACACGCCGGTGCCGGTCGATCCGGCCAGCCTGGAAAACGATCTGCAACTGCAGATCGAATACGAAGGCGAGCCGGTATCCAGGCCGCCGGTTGTTACCATTATGGGTCACGTCGACCACGGCAAGACCTCGTTGCTGGATTTCATCCGTCGCACCAAGGTAACCGCATCCGAGGCGGGCGGGATTACCCAGCACATCGGCGCTTATCACGTGCAGACCGAGAAAGGCGTGGTGACGTTTCTGGACACGCCCGGCCACGCCGCGTTCACCGCCATGCGCGCCCGCGGCGCCCAGGTGACCGATATCGTGATCCTGGTGGTGGCGGCCGACGACGGCGTGATGCCGCAAACCGTGGAGGCGATTCAGCACGCCAAGGCGGCCGGCGTGCCGATCATTGTCGCGGTGAACAAGATCGACAAACCGGACGCCGATCCCGACCGGGTCAAGCAGGAACTCAGCCAGCATGAGGTCATTCCCGAAGAATGGGGCGGCGACACCATGTTTATCAACGTATCCGCGCTCAAAGGGACGGGGGTCAACGATCTGCTGGACGGCATTTTGTTGCAGGCCGAGGTGATGGAATTGAAGGCGATTAACAAAGGCCCGGCGACCGGCGTGATTATCGAGTCCAGTCTGGATAAGGGCCGCGGCCCGGTCGCCACCGTGCTGGTGCAGGCGGGCGAGTTGCATCGCGGCGACGTCATACTCAGCGGCAAGGAGTTCGGCCGGGTGCGGGCCATGTTCGACGAAAAAGGTGCGCAGGTGAAATTCGCCGGTCCGTCCATCCCGGTGGTCGTACTGGGACTTTCGGGCACGCCGAGAGCCGGCGACGACGTGGTCGCCGCACTGGACGAACGCCGGGCCCGCGAGATTGCCCAGTTACGCCAGGAAAGATTCCGCGATCAAAAGCTGGCCAGCCAGCAGGCCACCAAGCTGGAAGACGTGTTCTCGCAAATGAAGGAAGGCGAAACCGGTACGGTTGCCTTGCTGATCAAGGCGGACGTGCAGGGCAGCGTCGAGGCGCTTAACGAGTCATTGACCAAGCTCTCCACCGACGAGGCCAGGGTCAACATCATCGCCAGCGGCGTCGGCGGGATCAGCGAGTCCGATATCAATCTGGCGCTGGCATCCAATGCGAAAATCATCGCGTTTAACGTGCGCGCCGATGCGGTGGCCCGCCGGCAAATCGCCGACTCCGAAGTCGATGTCAAATATTACAGCGTGATTTACAACGTGATCGAAGACGTCAGGAAACTGCTGTCCGGCATGCTGGAGCCGGAAGTGCGCGAGCAGTTTATCGGTCTGGCCGAGGTCAAGGATGTCTTCAAGTCGTCGCAGTTCGGCGCGGTGGCCGGCTGTCTGGTCATCGAGGGCACGGTCAAACGGGATCGGCCGATCCGTGTATTGCGTGACAACGTGGTGATCTACGAAGGCGAACTGGAGTCGTTGCGCCGCTTTAAGGACGACGTCAAGGAAGTGCGGGCCGGCACCGAATGCGGTATCGCGGTGAAGAACTACAACGACGTTAAACCCGGCGACCAGATCGAAGTCTACGAGCGCATCACTGTCGAACGAACGTTATAGTTTTTTATCCGCAGATTTACGCAGATGATCGCAGATTGTTTTAAAGGGATTTTTGTTACTTCTTGCAGCACAGATGCTCGCATGCAAGCTTACTTTGGTGTGTGGTTTATTTTTTTTATCTGCGTTGATCTGCGTCAATCTGTGGATAGGTTCTATGCCTAAAGAATACCCACGGCATCAGCGGGTCGGCGATCAGATCCAGCGCGATTTGTCCGAGTTGATTCGTAAGGAAATCAAGGATCCGCGCATGAGCGCCATCGTCACCGTCGCCGAAGTCAAGGTCAGCGCCGATCTCAGCCGGGCCTCGGTTTACATCACAGTACTGGACGATAAGGGCGATGAATCGGTCAAGGTGCTCAACAACGCCAGTGGTTTTCTGCGGGGTATGCTGAGACAGAGGCTAAGGTTGCGCACGATTCCGCATTTGCACTTCGTTTATGACACCACCGCCGAGCGGGGCGCCCGCCTGTCCGCACTGATCGATCGCGCGGTGGCAAAGGATCGTGAGAACCATACCGGTGATAGTGCCGGCGACGGGGAAACGCGGCAAAGCGATTAGACGCGGTTGCCGGACGTTGACAATGAACAAACCGGGCAGGCAAAAGCGGAATGTCAGCGGCATTCTGCTATTGGATAAACCGCGGGGTCTGGGTTCCAATGCGGCTCTGCAGAGAGTCAAGCGCTTGTTCAACGCCGCCAAGGCCGGTCACACCGGCAATCTGGACCCGTTGGCCAGCGGCATGTTGCCGGTTTGCCTGGGTGAAGCCACCAAGATCGCCGCGTTTTTGCTGGACGCCGACAAGCATTATCGGGCGGAGTGCCGGCTGGGTGTGACCACCTCCACCGGCGACACGGAAGGCGACGTGCTGACCGAGAAGCCCGTGCCGGCGTTGACGCCGCGGACGATCGAGCCGGTCCTGGACATGTTCCGGGGGGAAATCCAGCAGGTTCCGCCCATGTACTCGGCCCTGAAGCACCGGGGGCAGCCCCTGTATAAACTGGCGCGGCAGGGACTCGAGGTGGAACGCAGGCCCCGCCCGGTTACCATCAAGCAGCTGACCCTGGTGTCGTTCAAGGACAATTTACTGGAACTGGATATTCGCTGTTCGAAAGGGACCTACATACGGACCTTGGCCGAAGATATCGGCATGCGGCTGGGATGCGGTGCACACCTCACCGCGTTAAGAAGGCTCTCGTCCACGCCATTTAACGAAGCGGGCATGGTCGGTCCGGAACGGTTGTCCGGTGCGGCTGAACAGGGCTACGGGGCCCTGGACGCCCTTTTGTTGCCTCCCGACGCCGCTCTGTCGGATTGGCCGGAAGTCAGCATGAATCCGGACACGGCCCTGTACTTTTGCCGCGGGCAGGCGGTATGGATTCCCAGGGCGCCTGTGGGTGGGTTACTGCGCATCTACAGCCATGAGGGCGGCCCGGGGTTCCTCGGCATCGGCCAGGTGCTGGAGGACGGCAGGATTGCCCCTAAACGCCTGATTTTTGCTGAAAAATAGCGACCGTCCAGTGTTTTTTTCCTGCACATCTACTGTTAGAATGTGCGACCCCAAAATTGTGAGCTATAGAGAGAAGTTGAGATGCCCCTAAGCACTGATGAAAAAGGGAAGATCGTTAAAGAATTCGGTCGTTCGCCCAATGATTCCGGCTCCGCCGAAGTCCAGATTGCCTTGTTAACCACCAACATTAACAACCTGTCCGCCCATTTCGATACCCATAAGAAGGACCACCATTCCCGGCTGGGTTTGTTACGGATGGTCAATCAGCGCCGCAAGTTGCTCGATTACTTGAAGCGGAAGGATCAGGACCGTTACCAGGCGCTGATTCAACGGCTAAGTTTGCGTCGATAAATTTATCCAATAATGACCGCAAACGCGGAAGGAAATTCAGGTGAACAAAATTACGAAATCTTTCCAGTACGGTGATCACACCGTAACCCTGGAAACCGGTGCCGTTGCCCGTCAGGCCGATGGCGCAGTCATTGTCAGCATGTCCGATACCTCCGTGCTGGTCACGGCGGTCGGCCGGAAGGAAGCCGTCGAGGGCCGGGATTTTTTCCCGTTGACGGTCAACTATCAGGAAAAAACCTATGCCGCCGGCAAAATTCCGGGCGGCTTTTTTAAACGTGAAGGGCGACCTTCCGAAAAAGAAACGCTCACGTCCCGCCTGATCGACCGCCCCATCCGCCCCCTGTTTCCCAAAGGTTTTACCAACGAAGTCCAAATCATCGCCACCGTGGTGTCCTTGAATCCGGACGTCGACCCAGACGTGCCCGCCATCCTCGGCGCCTCCGCGGCGCTGGCGATTTCGGGGTTGCCGTTCAACGGCCCGATCGGCGCAGCTAAGGTCGGTTACGTCGACGGCCAGTATGTATTGAACCCCACCTACACTCAGTTGGAAAACTCCCTGCTGGATCTGACCGTGGCCGGGACCGACCAGGCAGTGTTGATGGTCGAATCGGAAGCCCGTGAATTATCCGAAGAGGTTATGCTGGGCGCGGTCATGTTTGGCCATGAGCGCATGCAGGCCGCGATCCAGGCCATCAAGGATTTCGCCGCCGAGGCCGGCAAACCCGCCTGGGACTGGCGGCCCGCGGAAGACGACCAGACGTTGAAAGCGGCGATTGCCGAAGCGTGCGAGGCGGACCTGGGCGCAGCCTATTCCATTGCCGACAAGCAGGCCCGCCAGCAGCGGGTCGGCGAGATTCGCGATGCAGCCATCCTGAAACTGGCGACCGAGGAGTCTGGCTGGAGCGCCGACGCGGTCAAAGAGGCATTCGGCAAGCTGGAGAAAAAGATCGTCAGGGGCCGGGTGCTTGGCGGCCAGCCGCGTATCGACGGCCGCGACAACAAAACCGTTCGGCCACTGGACATCCAGGTGGGCGTTCTCCCGCGTACCCACGGTTCGGCGATCTTCACCCGCGGTGAAACCCAGGCGCTGGTGGTCACCACCCTGGGCACCGGCCGTGATGCGCAGTTGATCGACGCGATCGAGGGCGAGCGCAAGGAGCGCTTTATGTTCCATTACAATTTTCCGCCGTACTGCGTGGGTGAAACCGGTATTGTGGGTTCGCCCAAGCGGCGCGAAATTGGTCACGGCAAGCTCGCCAAGCGCGGCATTCAGGCCGTCATGCCGACCGAAGAGGAGTTCCCCTACGTCATACGCGTGGTCTCGGAAATCACCGAGTCGAACGGTTCCAGCTCCATGGCCTCGGTATGCGGCAGCAGCCTGTCGTTGATGGACGCCGGCGTACCTCTCAAGGCCCCGGTGGCCGGGATCGCCATGGGCCTGATCAAGGAGGATGACAGCTTCGCCATCCTGACCGATATTCTGGGTGACGAGGATCATCTCGGCGACATGGATTTCAAAGTGGCCGGCACCCACAACGGCGTGACCGCGTTGCAAATGGATATCAAGATCGACGGCATTACGCGCGAGATTATGCAGATCGCATTGGCGCAGGCCCAGGAAGGCCGTATGCACATCCTTGAGAAAATGACCCAGGTCATCGCCCAGCCGCGCGCCGAGATGTCGGAGTATGCGCCGAGGTTTATCACGATGCGCATCAACCCCGACAAGATCCGCGACGTGATCGGCAAGGGCGGCGCGACCATCCGCTCGATCACCGAGCAGACCGGCGCAACCATCGATATTGAGGACGACGGGATGATCAAGATCGCGTCCGTCGACAAGCTGGCCGGTGAAGAAGCCCGGCGGATTATCGAGGAACTGACCGCCGAGGTCGAGGTCGGCAAGATCTACCAGGGACGAGTGGCCAAGATCATGGACTTTGGCGCGTTCGTGACCATACTGCCCGGCCGCGACGGCCTGGTGCATATTTCCCAGATCAGCGAAGAGCGCGTCAACAGTGTCAGCGACAAGCTTTCCGAAGGCGACCAGGTCAGAGTCAAGGTCCTGGAAATCGACAAGCAGGGCCGTGTCAAGCTGAGCATGAAAGCCGTGGGTGCGGGGGAAACTGTTTAAAAATTTAAAAACAAGAATTCAGGAGTCGGCACCGCTCCTATGCATGGATGCACAGGAGCGGTGCTGGATTCTTATTTCATCCTCTCATCCAGGTGCCGGATAATCCGCCGTTCCAGCCAGTACCTCGGTTTCCACGGCGTCCCTTCCACGAATCCCACATGTCCGCCGTGACGGCTGATTTCCAGGCTGACGGCCGGTGACAGCTCCTCCGCCGCGGGAATGACGCCCGCCGAGGTGAAAGGGTCGTCTTCGGCCTGGATGATCAGCGTCGGCGTCACGATATCCTTGAGAAACTGCCGGCTGCTGGAACGCCGGTAGTAATCGTGCACGTCCGCAAAGCCGTGCATGCGGGCGGTGAACGCATCATCGAATTCCCAAAAACTTCGACTGTTCGCAACCGCGTGGATGTCGATATCCGGCGGCAGCATGGAACGTTTGTGCTTTCTCAAGCATACGGCCACCATCGATTTTATCAGCCGTCTTTGATAAAGACGGGAGAATCCCGAGTTGATGCGATCGGCGCAGATATCCAGGCGCATGGGGACGGAAACTACCACTGATGTTGTAAGAGGCGATCGATCGCCCAGTTCGCCCAGCAGTTTGAGCAGGGCGTTGCCGCCCAGCGAGTAGCCGATCGCCGCCAACGGTACCCCGGGAAAACGTTGGCGCAGCGCGGTGATGACATACAAAGGGTCGCCGGTTTCACCGGAATGATAAAGGCGCGGCAGTCGATTCAGTTCGCCGGAACAACCGCGAAAATGCATCAGCACGCCGCGATAACCGTTATCCGCCAGCGCTTTCAACAAACCGCCGGCATAAGGGGAATCGATCGAGCCCTGCAAACCGTGCAGGATCAGGACGAGTGGACCCGAATCATGCAGCGTAAAGTCCAGGTCGACAAAATCATTGTCGGGCAGTTCCCACCGTTCTCTTCGCGTGGCGGGCCGAACCCGGCGGCGAAACAGCGGAGCCCACAGCGTTTGTACGTGGCCGTTCCGCAGCCACCAGGGAGGATTGAAATCACTGGCGCGGATGATTTGTTCAGAGGTAATGCTCTATTCCTTTTGCGATACTGTACAGAAGAAAAAGCACACCGATCAACAACAGGAAGTTGATGAACATCCCGGCAAGCAGGATTAAAGGGAAGTACGGAACCTCGCCGCGATCCGGGTGTGAATAGCCGCATTCTCTGCAATATTTCAGTTCCCGGTTGAACGCCGATGGGGAGCCGATCCATACTAGCGACAGATACGCCAAACGGGAAAGCAGGGCTGAATCCTGGACGGGGTGGGTTCTGCAGCGAGGGCAGTGATCCGAGCGGGTTTCAACCCGCGCCAAACCGTTTTCGCTGGCGTGGATATCGGCGACATCGCTTAAAATCTGCCGGGCGCGCATGCAGTCTTCACGGGGAACCTGAAGCTGAACGCCGCCGATCGCGTCGACAAGCAGCCAATTCGCCCAAATAATGTTCTCGTCGGCAATAAACGCCGTAATACCTTCGCTTTCCAGGCGCCCCCGGGCGATATGCGCCTCGAGCAGATTGGTATAACGGGCGACAGTCACCATGTCCATGCGGATAGTGTGTCCGAAATCACCCCGAAGCGTCCAGTGGGGTTTCCGGTACTTCGATTCCATCGACCCGCGGAACCCGGTTCATCGACCAATGTTTTCCCGCCCAGATCCACAGTTCGGCCGGTGATCCGGTTTTCAGCTCATCGGGCGGCTCTTGCCCCAGAAAGCGTAGCGCCTGCCAGAGCTGGCGGCCTGCGTGTTGGCGCGACAGGGGCGCTGCACGACTCTGTTTGCTGAGTTTCTGCCCGTTGTGATTTATCGCCACGGGGAGGTGGGCATAGGCCGGGGCGGGCAGATCCAGCAGTTCTTGCAGATAAAGCTGGCGGGGCGTGGAATCCAGCAAGTCCACGCCACGCACGCTGTGTGTGATGTTCTGCCAGGCGTCGTCCACGGTTACGGCCAGATGATAGCTGTACAGGCCGTCGCGTCTGAGCAGGGTGAAATCGCCTATATCGGTTGCCAGGTTCTGGCAGTACTTTCCCTGAATCCGGTCATCCAGGCAAATAAGGCGATCCGGAACGCGGATGCGAGTCGATATTGCTTCGTTGTTGCGCCGGTTAGC
>DASVCP010000216.1:0-2769 GCA_036381555.1 Gammaproteobacteria bacterium | reverse complement strand
CCAGAATCCAGAATCCAGAATCCAGAATCCAGAATCCAGAATCCAGAATCCAGAATCCAGAAAAAGTGTTTCAGCTAACTCTGATGCATCAAGTTTTTATTCTGAATTCTGACTCCTGGATTCTGGATTCTTGGTTTCCGCTGCCCGGATCGCTTGCTCGACAGCCGGCCACATGTTCTCGAGCACCTCGGCCTGGGCTTCGGCGGTGGGGTGAACGGCGTCTTCCTGCATTTTTTCAGGATCGTCGCCGATGCCTTCCAGGATAAACGGCACGTAGTGCACCCGGTTTTCTTCCGCCAATTCACGGTACATGCCGAAAAACAGCTGATTGAATCTCGGACCGTAGTTGGGGTTGAGATGAATGCCGGTCAACACCACCTCGGCGCCGGCGCCCTTGGCTGTATCGATCAACGTTTGCAGGCTTTGCCTGATATTCTCCAGTTGAAAGCCTCTCAGGCCGTCGTTGCCACCCAGTTCGATCACGATCACATCGGGCGCATGCCGCTCGATCAGCGCCGGCAGGCGGCGAACGGCATTCTCGGCGGTCTCACCGGTGACCGATGCATTGACGATATGGGTTTCGGGGTATGTTTTCGCAACCCGTTGCTGCAACAAATTCACCCAACCCCGCTCTAATGGCATGTTGTACGCGGCGCTGAGACTGTCGCCCAGCACCAGCAGAGTGAGCTTGCGAGAGAAATCCGCGGAAGTGGCCACCACCGGCAATGCCATGGTTATCACAATAAAAAGGGAAATTCGGTAAATCATTCTGTGCATGTTAAATTCCGCCACTTAAACAACTTCGGTTATCAGGGTTTTCCAATACTTTAGATGGAAAAGAAGGACTTATGCTGACAGTGTCGCAACTCTCCAAGCGTGTCGCAACCGCTCAAGGCGAACTGACCATCCTGCAGGATATCGATCTGACCGTGGAACGGGGCGAATCCGTCGCCATTGTCGGCGCCTCGGGCTCCGGCAAGTCCACGCTGCTCAGCCTGATGGCGGGGCTCGACACCCCGACGGAGGGTCGCATCGTGATCCAGGACGTGGACATCACCCGCTTGGATGAAGACGGCCGCGCCGAGTTCCGGGCAAGGCATGTAGGTTTCGTGTTCCAGTCCTTTCACTTACTTCCCACGCTGACCGCGCTGGAAAACATCGCCTTGCCGCTCGAACTCAAGGGCGACGCCCAACCGTTTGCCCGCGCCCGAACATTGCTGACCGATATCGGCCTGTCGGAGCGGGCTACCCATTATCCCCGGCAACTGTCGGGCGGCGAGCAACAGCGTGTCGCCATCGCCCGCAGTTTCGCCGCCGACCCCGACTTGCTGTTTGCCGACGAACCCACCGGCAACCTCGACACCCGCACCGGCGAGCATGTCATCGAACTGCTGTTCGAGTTGAACGCACAGCGCAACACCACCCTCATATTGGTGACGCATGAGAGCCGGCTGGCGGATAAGTGCCAACGCATCATTGAGCTCGACGCCGGGCGCGTCATCACCGACAGGTTTCATTCATAATGCTCACGCTGAAACTCGCCTTGCGCCTGTTTGCGCGTGACTGGCGCAGCGGCGAACTGCGCATTCTTATGACCGCCCTGTTAATCGCCGTCGGCGGCCTGACCGCGATCGCGGTTGTCGTCGACCGGGTGGAGCGCGGCATGACCCGCGAGACCAGCCAGATCCTCGGCGCCGATCGGGTCATCAGCAGTCCGCGGCCGGTCGATGCCGCAGTGTTGCGGCAGGCTGAAGAATTCGGATTGAAACGTTCCGACAGCATGCGCTTTCGCACCATGGTCGTCGCCGGCGACAAGTTTCAACTCTCTTCGGTACGAGCGGTTGATAAGCGTTATCCGCTGGCCGGTCAACTGCGCATCGCCGACAAACCGTTCACCACCGGACAACCGGTTACCGGACATCCGCAAGCCGGCAACGTCTGGGTGGCGCCGCGCCTGCTGTATGCTTTGAACATCCAGCCGGGCGACAGCATCGAAATCGGCGTGAAACGGTTTACCGTCTCCGGCGTTATCGAGATCGAACCCGGTGATGCCGACTTCATCGACTTCACCCCCAACCTGATCATGCCGCTGCAGGATGTGCCGGCCACCCAGGTCATTCAACCCGGCAGCCGGATGATTTATCGCTACGATTTCGCCGGCGACGAACAGGCGCTCGAAGCGTTCGACCAATGGAGCGAAACCGCGCTCAACGAAAGCGAACGGGTGTTCGGCGCCGAAGACGGTGCGCCCGCGGTCGAGTCTTCCCTGGGTCGCGCGCGTAACTATTTAAACCTCGCCGGCCTGCTGGGCCTGCTGCTCGGCGGCGTGGCGATTGCCATCGCCGGCAACCGCTTTGTCCGCCGGCATTTCGACCACGCCGCGCTGTTGCGCTGCCTGGGCTTGCGGCAAAACCAGGTACTGGCGATTTATTGCCTGCTGCTCTCCGTCGCGACACTAATCGGCACCGGCGCGGGCATTGTCGCCGGCTATCTGACTCAACAGCTTGTCATCGTATTCATGAGCGATTTCCTGCCGGCACAGGTGCCCTCACCGTCCTGGCCGCCCGCCTGGCTCGGCCTGGTCACCGGCTTCGTCGTGGTGACCGGCTTTTCACTGCCCGGGTTGATTCGCATTCGCGCCGTTACCCCCATGCGCGTGTTACGCCGCGACCTGACACCGCTGCCGGCCGCGGCCTGGCTGATCATGAGCGTTTCTTTAATCACACTGGGGCTGGTGATGTGGTGGTACACACTGGACCTGCAACTGGT
>DASVCP010000215.1:0-4537 GCA_036381555.1 Gammaproteobacteria bacterium | reverse complement strand
TAGCGCCCAACGTCCAGGCGCCGGTTCCGGGATTCCAGATTTCGGCGGCGAACACCGGGTCGGCCGGCTGGCCCGAATAATCGTTGCCGTAGGTCGCGCCGCCGGTGATGACGACTTTACCGTCGGCCAGCACGACCGAATTGGGATAGCGGCGCGGATAGTTCATGGGCGTCTGCTCAGTCAGCACGGGCGCGCCGCCGTTGATATCGATCACGGTGGCCATGTCGCTGCCGGGCAACTCGTCGCCGTTGAAACCGCCGTTGCCGCCGACCTGCAGGATTTTGCCGGGCGCGTACATCACCGCAGTGTTGGTCGCACCGACGTTGACCGGCGAATTCGCGCTGTAAGGGCCTTTGAACACGCCGGCGGAAATCACTTCGCCCAGATCGTCATTGGCGTTTGGATCGAGATACCACATCTGGTCGGCGGAAATGCCGAACACGCGGCCATCCGGCGCCACCCAGGCACGCGGATAGGAAGTGCGCAAATAGTCGGGGCCGAACGCGAGCCGGCTGTTGGCGCCGAACAAAGAACGCCATTGACCGTTTTCAAAAATCTCCGGCGTCATCGACGGCCACCCGTTGGCGATCGCCTGTTCGGGCTGATTGGCCATGCTTTCGGTATACGGCACCATGCCGCCCATGATGATCGGACGACCGTCCGGAAGCGTAAGCAAGGTGGGATACCAGCGCGCTTCGGCCATGCTGACGGCCGAAGTAAAGGACGAATGGTTGACAGGTTCGTAAATGGTACTGGTGTCGCTGCCGTTGCCGCCCGAAATCATCATGGTGCCGTCGGGCAGATACACGGCCGCCGCGCAGAAACTGTCCTCCCGGGAAGAACTGAAGATCGTGTCGTGAGCGCCGGACCCGAACCCAAGCGCCGGGTCCCACAGATCGTAATAGCGTCCGTCCTGGCTGGCGCCGTTTGGCGAGGTGCCGAATGTCAGCACACGGCCGTCGGGTAACAGCACCGCGTGCAACCCGTTCATGGGCCAGCTCTTGACGCCCGACCACATGCCCTTGGTCGCCGCATCCGCGGGAATCGTGAGATTCTCGAATACCGGATCGTCCGGCACGGGTATCTGCACCCACGATTCCGGAGAAACGATATCCGCATGCGCGTGCAGGCACAGGCATGCAATGAACGGCAAGGCCCACAGGCCGAAGTTGTTTTTGTTGTTAACCATTGTCATGGTTCCCCCTCCTCGTTGTCCCGCAACGCTTCGGAGCCGCGGGTTCTTTATGATTATCGAACAGTCATCCGGCTTACCTGGGCAAGCTCCCGAATCAGTCTCTCCTTATCGGGCGGATCGCCCCGGTAGCGCTGCAACATCCGGCCGCGTTTATCGACCAACCAGAGCGATGTGCGATGAATCTCCGGCTTGTTTGCCTGGCCGGTTTCCGACTCGTCGAAGATGTGCAGGCGCTGTGTAAGTGCTTCGACCTGAAGCGTATCGCCCGTCAGAAACGACCAGCCGTCCAGGTCGGCGCCCATGGTTTTCGAAAACCGTTGGAGTTTGGCGGGCGTGTCGCTCTCCGGATCGATCGATACCGATACAAAGCGCACCTGGCCGCGAACGTCGGCGGGCAGCCCCTCGAGCACCTGCGCGAGTGTCCGGGTTTGCATCGGGCAAACCGAGCCGCAGTTCGTGAAAATAAAGTTAAACAGGACGACGTGGTTGACGAGGCCGGCGGCCTGAAACGGTACGCCTTGCTGATCCACCAGTTCCAACCCGGCGAAGTTGGTCAGGAAACTGTCGGAGGGAATTTCAGGTGCGACGTTAACCGCGGCGGGATTCGCCGGCGGGACGACGCTCGATGGCCCGCGTGAGCCGGCAGATGCCGACGCCGACACGCCGATGCAAAGCGCCAGCGCCCCCCAACTCCACGTATGCTTCATTATCATGATTGTAAGTACCCAATCACTCCCCCACCGGTTCTCGAAATTATCGTGTTTTTACTAGTATTGCAAATTTGATGCGTGATTTTATATATAAAAACGTATTGTTGAACCTTGGCGTAAAAATGAACTTCCGGAAGTTTTCCCCTCCCTATCAATGGCTTATAAAATATTTTTCGAGCAATAACTTCCGTTACTGCAGGGACAGGGATGCGGCATGTTTAGTTGGAACTTGTCTTAAATCAAGTTCAGCAACTATGTGATATACCGGGCATGCAGCCGCCCTCGCCCAAAACGGCTACAAAATTCTAAATCCTGTTTTGAAACAGGTTCTAATTATCAGCCCGATACGCCGCCATAAAACCCTCGTTATTATCATTGCGGGCAAGTTGACTGGTCTGGACCGGTTTTAAAACCATGACAAAACCGGCATTCGGTCTCAGGCCGATCGCTTGCGGCGTGCTGCTGCTGACCGTCCGTTTTGAAAAGCTGCGCGCGTCGTCGCCGCCGATCAGGATACCTTCCCTGCCCTCCGCGAAACTCAAATCGACTGTCAACGTCCTGCTTGCCGGTTCGGCATTGAGGCCCGCGACATACCAGGCGTCGCCCGCCCTGCGCGCCAGCACTATGTAGCGGCCCGGAATGCCGTCGATGAACTTTACGTCGTCCCATTCGCGCGGCAGGTCGCGCAGGAAATTTTTTACGTAATCCGGCACTGTCGCCATGCTTTCGGGAATCTCGACAAAGTGCTGGATGCCGGAGATCATCAACACCGACTGCGCCAGCTCGAAGGAGTTTTCGGTGACGCGCTTGATATTGGGAATCTCGCCGAACACCATCGGCGTGAAATCCATGGGGTCGAAGACGTTGCGCGCGAACAGCGACATCACCGTATGCGGCGCGATGGTGTCCTGGTCCGCCTGCGAAAAGGTGCCGAACTCGAACCCCTTGACGGCTTCCATCGTCATCAGATGCGGATAGGTACGCTGCCAACCGCGCGGCAGGGTGGCACCGTGAAAATTCACCAGCAGGTTGTATTCGGCTGCGTCTTTCAGAATATCGACGTAATACTGAATCATCGAACGGCCGTCGCCGGCGAAGAAGTCGACCTTCACGCCTTTCACGCCCATGTCGCGCAGGCGCGAGAACACGGCTGCACGCTGTTCGCGGGTCAGCAGTTCGCTTTTGGGGCCCTGAGGCGTCTCGTTCCAGTCGCCCGATGAGTTGTACCACACCAGAATGCCTATATTTTTCGACGCCGCGTAGTCGACCAGTTCCTTCAACTTTTCATGACCGATCTTTATATGCCAGTCCGCGTCGACCAAAGTGTAATCCCAATGCATGCCGGCGGCGTAGTCGATGAACCGTTTCTGCACTTCAAAGGTGGTGTAATCGTCTTTCAATATCGCCCAGCTCCAGGAGGCGTGACCGGGTTTTACAAAGTCGCCGTGCAACTCGATCGCCGGATCGGCCACGTCCGTACCCAGCGTCGATTCCATGATCGTGGCCAAGTCGCCGATGGCGGCGATGCGCCAGGGCGAAACCAGTTCTTCCTTGCCGTAGGCGAGCAAATCGCCGCCGGTGAACACTTCCGGCGGCTGGGGAATATCCAGTTTGTATACGCCGTTGGTCGAGTCGTGATGCAGACGCGAACCGTGCCAACTGCCGTCCATGTTTGCCTCGGATATCAATACATAATTGTCGCCGGTTTTGAACAGGGCCGGGAACACCCAGCCGGCGCCCATCGTGGACGGCGTGCCGACTGGAATGTCCATCTGGTAGTTCTCTTCATAAGAAGGGTTGGTGTTACTCCATCCGGTTTGCGCCGGCGCGATCGGTTGCAACCAGGCTTTGGTCGTCGGTGCGAACGCGAAACCGGTGGCTTCCTTCTCAAACCGTTTCTCCGCGATTTCGGGATCGGTGACCGCGTAACGGAAAGCAACACCGTCATCGGAAACGCGGAACGTAACCACCATTTCCTGCTGTTGCGAATTGGCGACGGTAAACGTTTGTTCGTTGGCGCGATACAGAATCCGGCTCTTCTTGCCGACGCGCATTTCGTAAGTATCGTTAACCGGCTTGACGGGAGAACGGTCTTTGATCCGCACATCGCGGGTAAAATCCGCGCCTTTCAGCTGCAAGCCCAAATCGGATTCGAGAATCACCGGTGTTCCCGCCCGGCTCACCGAATAGGCCAATGTATCATGTTCGCTGACAAAAACTGTTACGCCCAGTTGCCCGTCCGGGCTGGTGAGTGTTTCCGGAGACGGCCGGGTGCAACCAAACACAGCCAACGTAACGAAAAGAACAACGGTTGTTTTCATCATTACCTCGTTATTTTTAATCCGGGTCTTCCTAAATTTACCAACACGTATCCTGTCGATTCCGAAAAAGCAATCTCACGCGAAGGCGCGAAAAAAGCAATCACAACGGGTGGCCCAAACTGCCTCGGTTCGAGGCGTGGCCATTTAATCCGCCCTTATCAGGCTTGCCCCGTGTTAACGGCGCCCGGCGAATTCGAATACTCCGGTATTCGCCGGGACAACATCTGCCAGACGGTGACGGCATAGACGAATACGATTGCCAGGCTGATAGTCAGCAGCCGCTGCTCGGGAAAACTATACCAGCATATTAA
>DASVCP010000214.1:0-8399 GCA_036381555.1 Gammaproteobacteria bacterium | reverse complement strand
GAACTGGTGGTTCACGCGCTTCCGCTACGGGCCGCTGGAATGGCTGTGGCGTGCGTTGACCTGGATGAATTTCAGGCTGACGTTTAAGTTACGGCCGGTTCACGCCGGATAGTTTCCAACACAGAAGGTTTCAGCTAAGGGACCGCGGCGGTTAACGCATGATGCATTTTCAGCCTCCCTACCGTCGCGCGGTGCGGGCCGATGCCCCGGTGTTGGCGGAACTGGTGAACATGGCCGGAGAAGGGCTACCGCTGTATGTTTGGTCGCAAATGGCGGAGGGCGGGAATTCGCCGTGGGATATCGGCCGGGAGAGAAGCGGGCGAATTTCATTCAACGATAAGGAGAATTGGATCGCAATCGAATAGATCTGTTTCGCCGGTATATTTCTTGCTTTAAATACGGTTACAAATTTCAACAGCGAGGCAAGGATAATGGTAATGAATGCGATTCAATTGCTTAAGGACGATCATAAGAAGGTCAAGGAACTGCTGGAAGATCTGGTCAATACGACCGCCCGCGCCGACAAGAAACGGCTGCAGCTGCTTGAAAAAATTGAACAGGAATTGAAAATTCATACGCAGCTTGAGGAGGAGATTTTCTATCCCGCATTCAAGCAAGCCGGGAATTCGGAGCACATCAGAATGTATTACGAAGCGCTGGAAGAGCATCGCGCGGTGGAGGAATTGGTGTTGCCCGATCTCAAGAAAACCGGCCGCAGCAGCGAAAGTTTTTCCGGCAGGGCCAAGGTCTTAAAGGAACTGGTTGAGCACCATGTCCAGGAAGAAGAGAAAGACATGTTCAAGAAGGCCCAGAAAACCATGAGCAAGGAAGAACTCAAGGAACTCGGTGCGCGGATGAGTGAGCGGAAGCAGGTGTTGCTGAAGCAGATGATAGCCGGCGATGCGTCATCGCGGAAACGGTCGTCAAAAAAGATATCGTCCGGTGCCGGCGCTCACATGTAAGTTTCTTCGACACCCAACGTCTCCTTCAGGCAGTATACGAAAAAAGCATCGTGGCCGGGTTGTACAACCCGGCCATCGATGCAATGCCCCCTTTAGTTCTAGACTTTTTCAGTAAAGCAGTTCCAATGGAAACGCGTTCGCGATAGCCTCGTTACCCAGGTCGTTGGGGTGTACCTCGTCGAAACTGAAGTAATCCGGATTCAGATGGTTCGGGTTGGCGGGGTCGCGCAGCACCAGATCGAGATCAAACACCCCGTCCGCCTCGTGGCTGGTCCGGATGAACTCGTTAACGGCCTGGCGCGTCACCTCGCTCTCGGGAGACCAGTTGGGCGCGCCGGCGGCCGGGCTCAATGTGCACAGTACCGCCCGGATGCCGTGTTGCTGCAGGTCGGCGACGATTTTGCGGAGTCCGTCGATGATTAACTCGGGTGGATCGCCGACCTGGAAAATATCATTAAGCCCCAGGTCGATGATTACCGTTTTTATATCCGGCCGGTTGTAGACGTCGACCGCCAGCCGGTCGAGCCCGTTGATGCCGAAATGCGGAATGCCGGCGCCTTGGTTCACGGGGTTGCCGGAGATGCTCAGGTTGATCACACCGGGGTCGTGAAAAAACGGCGGCGTGAACAGCAGCCTGCGCGCCAGATAATCGGGCCAGCGGGTATTGGCGTTGTCGGTGCCGCCGAAGCCGTCACTGATGGAGGCGCCGTAGACCGCCACCGAGCCGTTTGCCACCGGATTGTCCACTTCGATCCCGGCGAGAAAGTAGAAGTGCGTGAAGGTCGACGTGTAGCCGTCGCCGTCCGTCTCCGCGGCATGATCGCCGTCATAAATAAACGTGGTCTGCTTGGAGATCAGATGCCACGAGGTCGGGCCGGTGGCGTGCGGCAGGTACAACGTCACCGCGAGCTGGCTTAACGGCAGCACGAACATGTTTAACGGATCGCTCAAGATCTCTTCGCCGGTGGGTATGGTAACCGACGGACTGCCGTTGAACGTTAATTTACGCACGGAATGCGGGATAAGATCGGGTGAAGAGGATTCTGCAGGCCGTCCGATCGTCGCCCGGCCGATAACCAGGGGCTGCTCACCGAACACGTTGCTCAGGCGCACGCGCATCCGGTAACCGCCAATCGAAGGCTGGACGATCATGCGGATCGATTGGTTTTCAAAGCCCGATAGCGAGTTGCCCCAGTTGCCGGGATCGGCGGCGGTTAACGCGGTTGCCCACGATCCCACCCAGTTCGCTCCCGCGCCCGTGGCGAGGGCGGGGGAGACGCCCCAGGTCGTGCCCACCATGATCACGGCCAGGATCAACATCCGGGCAAGGAAGCTTGGCCGCCGTTTTCTATTGAAATAGTCCTGTTTCACTGTTTGCATAACATTCTCCTTTGCTACGATGACTTTCGTAGCTAGAGTATCTACGATAAGCCTCGTAGTTGGAATAGGTGGAAGCCCGCAAAACCATGCCAAGTTTTGTGAACATTCGGGAAAGTGGAGCAGGGCGTTGCCCTGGGGCGGAAGTCGCCATCAACGGCGAAACACAATGGGACGGCGATAGTCGTTTCGGTGTCGCGACGTTTACGTTTTCAGTTCAAGCAAAGGGAACATTTCGGGCGGATCGATTCCGTGCAATCCCCGCACCTGAATTTGTTTATGGGTAAAAACAGAAGGCGCGCCGGATGCGGCGCGCCTTTTGAAGATAACGACCGGTTGAAGAGAACGACCGGCCGTCGTGGTTTAGAGTCGGGCGTCAGTTACAGACGTTGTAAGAGCCGCCCTGCACGTTGACGTTGATCCAGTTGGTATTGTCGCCGCACGGGCTCTCGCGCACGCTGGTGTTGAAGACGTCCAGGTTGGAGACGGTGATGTCGCTGTTGTTGGGGAACTCGCTGCGCGCCGCGAGACGGAATTCACCGCCGCCGTTGACCACGCCGCCGTTGATGCTGACGTTGTGGCAGTTTTCGATCAGGACCGAGTTGTTGCCGTTGTTGGCCAGATCGATCTCGTTGATGACCGCGCCGCCGGAATTGGACACGCAGAAGAAGCCGCGACCGCCGCCCCGTGAGATAACCCGGTCAACAAAGATGTTGGTGGGGTAGGAGCCGTTGATATTGCCGTTATCGTTGGCAAAGCGCAACGTGGCGTAGCCGGTGCCGGTGGCGACATCGTCGCCGTCGACCAAGCCGATGTTGGCGTTAATCGAGTAGTTCAGGAGCAGCCCCGCATCGCCCGTGCTGCGGGCCACGACGGTACCGATCTCGATGCCGTCCACGCCGTAGAACTCGACGCCGTGGCCGCCGGTGTTTTGGACATGAACGCTGTCGATGGTCACGTTGCGCGAGTTGTTCCTGTTGAACGACCCGTCGCTCTGACGACTGTCGATGCGGATACCCAGACCGCCCGTGCCGTTGATGTTGATGTCCCCCAGGTGCAGATTGCTCACATCACGGAAAAACATCCCGTACTGCGCGCTGCCGGTCAGATTGAAATGAGGAATATCGATGCCCGAAGCGCCGCGCGCGAAGGCGGGGGAGCGGTCGGAGCCGCTCACATCGTTGGTCACGTTGATGGTGCCGCACACGTTGAGCAAGGTATTGCTATGAATTCGAACCTGGGCCGAGCCGCTGACGTTCCCGCTGGACAGGACCAGCACCCTGCGATTGCCGGTTCCCAGCGCGGTGGTGATGGCGTCCTGGTAGGAATAGTTGCCCGAGCCGTTGACCGTGTGGCTGCTGCCGGAGCCGTTGACGACATAGTCGTAGCCGCTGGTCGAGCCGTTGCAGGGCCACTGGCTGGCCAGATCGCCGCCGCCGGTCGAACTCGAGCTGCTGCTGGATGAACTCGATGAGCTCGATGACGAACTGGAACTGCCGGTGCCGTTGGAAACATTGCCGAAGCTGGTGTAGCCGTTGCAATGCATCCACTCGCTGTTCGAACCGCCGCCGCAGGCGTTGTTTGCCCAGAGACCGGTATTGATGTTCTGGTTTTCAGCCTGGCGGGTTTCGCCGTTCACCTGAATGTAATCGGTCTGCACGTCCCGGCCGCTAGCGTCGTTGGTAAAGGCTACCCGGATTTCACCGCCCAGACCGGTCTCGGCGGTGTAATTCTGCATACTGGTGGTCAGGGTCCAGGTCTGGACAGTGGTGCCGCCGACCTGCAGGCTGATCGATTCGTCCCCGTTGGTGCCGCGCGCCCTCACCACGAAGCTGTTGCCGCCGCTGCTTGACGAGCTTGAGGAACTGCTGGAACTGGAAGAACTGCTGCTCGACGACGAACTGCTGGAACTGGATGAACTGCTGGAACTCGAAGAACTGCTTGAGGAAGACGAACTGGAACTGGACGTCGTGCTGGACGAACCGCCGTCGCCGGTACAGACCGTCGGCACCTGGAAACTGCCGTCATGGGTGCCCTGAAAACCGAAGCTGGTGCTCTGGCCGGCGCCCAGGTTGCCGTTCCAGCCACAGCAGTTGCTGAAAGAAGGTGTGGCGGTGGTCTGTCCGGACGCAGTCACGTTCCAGGCGCTGGTGACATTGGCCGGTTCGCTGAACCCCACCTGGATGGTCCAGCCGCTGATGGAACCGGGGCCGGTGTTGGTCACCGTCACGTCCAACTGATAGCCGGAACCCCAGACATTTGAATTGGTGATTTCGCAGGTGGTGGCGCCGAACGCCCCTGTGCTGCACGCGGCCAGGATAAATCCCAGGCCTAAGCCTAATTTACGTAACATTTTTATTCCCCTCCAAAAGGTTATTAGAACCTATCTCAAAATTGCTGCGCTTGCTGATACTTCGTTAAAAATGTCCTCAAAATGCTCATTTACTCCGTGTAAACTCCGCTTTTTCGAACATTTTTTGCCTAAATCAAGTTATACCGCGTACTCCGCACACGGCACTCGCGACATTTTGAGATAGGTTCTAGAAACATCAGCGTTGCGAAGCAGGTTTATATGCGCCTTGTTCATAACGCTCGCGGCCGATGGTTACTCACCGGCTATGCGCGGCCGGTATAAAAAGGAGTAATCGAACAGCGGTCATCACTTTACAAGATAGGATAACGGTGTCAATCGTCCGCGCCAATTGTTGCATAATCGTTGCTGTTAGTTTTAACCTTTCTCCAGTATTTCCACGTACCCTGAAAATGCGGGAAGAATGCTGTGCCGCGTGCAGGATGGGTTGGATTTTCGGGTGGGGCTGACTTTATTTTTGCTTTTCACCTATCCGGGGCTGGTGTAAATTCACCGAGGGTGTTAGGAAGAATACATTTCTTATCTAATTAAGGCAGGCAAATATAGATAATCTGAATTTTTTAAATAAAAACAAAAGGTTATGGGATGTGTTTCGATAAAGTTTCGAAAAATTATGTGGGTCGAATCTATATAGTAACAGAGGACTTGTTCCTCTGGTTGCTACTGTAAGCATAAGTAAAATGAAAATACTGCGAGGTTGGTTTGGGGAGAAGAAAACTACTTTCAATATGTGGCTTACGCTCAATACAGACACATATCGCAGATTACATAATGTAATTCTTCCAACAAAAAATGGTACTACTCAGATTGATCACCTCCTTGTATCACCGTTTGGTGTATTTATTGTAGAAACTAAGAATTTAAAGGGTTGGATCTTCGGTTCCGAAGATCAAGCAAAATGGACGCAATCTTTATATGGTAAAAACTATTCTTTCCAGAATCCAACCCGGCAAACTTTCAGGCAAAAAAAAGCATTATCTGAATATCTAAATATTAACGAGTCGTTTATCTATACGGTTATTTATTTTGTTGGCGACTGCAAATTCAAAACTAATATGCCACGTAATGTAATAAGGTCGGGTTTGAGTTCGTATATAAAGCGGCACGCTAACCGTATACTTTCTTCTGAGGAAATAGAACGAATAATAAAATTATTAAATAAACATGTGTCAGAGTCGACAATTACAGCCAGGGATCATATTAAATCTTTGCGCGAACGGCATAGTTCCACTACGGTTTGCCCTAAATGTGGTTATAACTTGGTAAAAAGAATTGCGAGAAAAGGCCAAAACGCTGGTTCTAAATTTTTAGGGTGTGAAAATTATCCAAGATGTCGATTTACAAAAAATGTATAACAAATTGACCCAGTCCGATGCTGAAAAAGCGGCACAACAGCCTCAAACGTTATCTCATTAAGTTTTCTACGAGAAGGACTGAACTATGCATAGAATAACCAAGACCCACCTTGACAGCTTTGTAAAGAGCCATGGGTTTGAGCAGTTGGAAGAATCTAAGCAATTTGAGTTGTTTGTGAACTACTCGGTTTTGGCTGCTAGATTAGTCAATGATTATGAGCTCGACGATGTTACTTCTAGCGAGGCTGATGACGGAATAGATGGTGTTGCCATCATAATAGATGAAGAATTGGTTATTTCCTCAGAAGATGCTGAGACTTACTTCAGCACGGGAAGAAAGAACCATGATGTTGAAGTGGTTTATACCCAGGCGAAGACAAGCGAAAGTTTTGATCTGGGAGATTTCCTGAAATTCAAGGAAGCGATTCTTAGATTTTCAACTTTAGAAAATTATGAGTCAAATGACGCAGTGCTAAATAATGCCCGTGAAATCTTTGACGTAATTTTGAGCAATGTTCCAAAGATAAGGGGTGGGAAGCCAAATATTACTGTCAGATTTGTCACTACGGGAATTTATAGGAAACCAAAAGCGTTAGAAAACGCAAAGAATGATTTCTCGAACCAATTAACTGATCTTGGGTATTTTGGGAGTATTGATATTGAATTCCTTGGACGAGAAGAAATAACAAACCTTTGGATTAGCACTTATGAGACTGTTAGCTCAGAGCTCGAAATGTATAGTAATGCCGCACTTCCAAAGATCCATGGAATAAACGAGGCGTATCTTGCAGTAGTTAAGGCTAAGGATCTCGTTGAAAATCTTCTGATGAATGAGGATGGTAATCTTAGGGCTCATGTTTTTCAAGAGAATGTAAGAGCATTTCTTGGTATTGACAATCCAGTCAACCAGTCAATAGCTAAAACTCTTGAGGAAGTGAACCAATCGACTAGATTTCCTGTTCTCAATAACGGAATTACAATCGTAAGTCCAGATGTAAGAGTTCAAGGTAGTGTCCTGCATCTTGAGAATTTCCAGATTGTAAACGGTTGTCAGACATCAAATGTACTGTTTGAGTGCAGAGAGAATCTCAACGATTCGGTGATGGTGAATCTGAAGGTAGTCGAAACTTCGAATGAGGACGTTTTCGCCGACTTGGTCCGTGCGACAAACAGTCAGTCAAAAGTCGAAGAAACGCAATTTTTATCGCTTCGCCCCGTAGTAAAAAGGGTTGAGGAATACTTCAATACTTTCGAAGGACAGGATGGAAGGCTGTATTTCGAGCGGCGGGATAGACAGTATGTTGGTCGAGATATACCCGCTGTACGAACATTCAATGTAAATGTTGCTGCTAAAGCCGTTGCTTCAATGTTTTTTGAGCGCCCCGACCTTGCCTATCGTTACCCAAAGCAAATGTATGAACAGTTTAGTGATCAGATTTTCTCTGATGACACAAAAGAATCTGTTTTCTATTCGGCATGTCTAGCGCTTTATAGATTACATTTATTAGTTGCTAGCGCAGATATACCTCAGAATATGCGAAAATATAAGTGGCACATTCTTGTCCTGGTTAGAGCTATCGTCGCAGGAAAAGATGCTCCTAAAATAAATTCCAAAAAAATGGAGCCGTATACCGCAAAGTTGATATCAAGTTTTTCTAAGCATGGGGCATCAGTATTAGATCCATTTAATGAGGCAATTGCAATCATTCAATCTTTTGAGAATCTTACAGATGACCGGCTGAAGCGTCAGGCGGTATTGGAGGAAATGCTTGCCAAAGTGGGCTAACAATAACAGGCATGGTAAGCGCTTTGCACTGCGCGATGCGGCTTAAGTTACATAAACTAATATTTAGCGAGAATCATATGAAATGTTTTAACCATCCATTCGCAGATGCTCAGGCAATTTGTCAGCATTGCGGAAAATGCTTGTGCCAGGACTGCCATGAATTAATTTGTGGCAAGATATCATGTAATGGGCAATGTGCAACTCTCGTTGCAGAGTTCGCTGAATATGTAGAGCTCAGTAAGCAGGCAATAAAGAAAACTGGTAAGGCATATTTTAGATCATCATTTATCTATTTTGCTTCCGGGACGCTTTTTTTATTGTTTGGATTGGCGCCTCTGATTATGTTTGGCAGCTTTGATGCTTTCTTTATGGCTCCTTTGGGCCTGATTTTTGTTATTGGCGGGTTCTTGGCTGTGCGCAGTGGAAAACATATTCAAAGAAATACAAAAGCTTAGCCAAACCTTGGAGGCTTTCAGGGGTTGAATTCAATTTATAGCTGCAACTGATCGTTGCGCGTTAGTAATCGTTAACTGTAATCGGGGGTGAAA
>DASVCP010000213.1:0-23634 GCA_036381555.1 Gammaproteobacteria bacterium | reverse complement strand
GAGGACTTCGGCAATGGAATCGTTTTTCGGGCACTTGCGGAACTTCTCAAACGCCATGTCCAGTTGCCCCTGCCCCTGGAAAGCAAGGCCCAGCATTTTATTGCTTTCGGCCGACTCCATGTCCGAATGCAGCTTGCCGCGCTCGGTAACCAGAAAACGCTTGGTTGTCAGGATAAGGTAGCCCGTCACCAGCAGCGCAACGGGGAGCATGAGCTGTATCCAGACAGCCTGGGTGGTCATCATAAAATAGTGCGTGGCAATAAGGCCGATCAGCAGCGCGGAACTGATCAGGGCGCCGAAGGTGGCGCCGAGGTTTGGTAGCAAAAACATTACGAACAGGGTGACGGCGACAAAAACGCCGAAAGTCGCCCACTTGGTCCAACCGGGCGAGATGAAAAAGTCTTCGTTGAGAATACTGGCCACCGCATGCGCCAGGGTTTCCGCCTCCGACATGCTCGGGTTGATGGGAGTCAGTTGCAGATTGCCGATGCCGGAAGCCGTGGCGCCGACCACCACGATTTTGCCCCGGTATTTTTCGACGGGTACTTTGCCGGTAAGTACATCGAAAAAGGAATCGATGGGGAAGGCGGGTTTGCCGTCCTCGCCTTTGTAGAAGAAGGTCATCATTTTTAACTGGCCGTCGGTACCGATATTCAAGCGACCCAAGCGAACCCCTTCACCCAGTCTCGCGGTGATATCGCCTACATCCAGGTTAAGGCTCTTGGCGGCGATCATCAATGAATAGGACGGATAAAGGGCGCCGTAATAATCGACAACCAAAGGCTCAGTGCGAATACCGCCGTCTACATCCGGGTAATTGTTAATGTTCCCGATGGCCAGAGCGGCTTCTCCCAATGCCGCCAGGGGCGGAATCGCGCGATTGGCCTCAAGAGGCACATAACCATAACCCAACTCGGAGGCGTTAACATTGTCTTCTATGTTTTGAATGGCCAATTTCTGCACGAAATTCGGCAATGGCTGGTCGGGATTTCCCAGTGGCTGTCCGTATAGAAACCACATCGGAGTGACAACATTTCCGGCCCGGGCAAAACTGTCGACCAATTTCTGATCGAGATTCAGGTCCTGCTGGGCCTGCAACAGGAAAGTTTCGATCTGCTCGATAGGCCGCCGGATCAACGCGAACGATTCAGCGAGCGGGTTGAGCAGCGGCCCGCTGAGCTGGCCGATCAATTTTTCATGGGCGTCCAGGTTGTTGAGGGTGAGGGGCGCGGAGGCGACCGGCAGTACGTTGTCGTCTGTCGCAGCCTGTACCCCGTCAGCTGGAGGCGTGTCTGCAGCGGATTGGGCTGCAAGGCCGGAATCCCGGTAATATTCCAGCAGGCCGTTTACATATTCGAGCCCTGGGTCCAACTGAGCGTCAGCGAATATGGGTGAGTAAGCGACGACTTTTGCGCCGCCTTGCGCCAGCCGTTGAATCATTTCCGCATGAATGTCCCGCGGCCAGGGCCATCGTCCCAGGTTTTGAATGCTGGGTTCATCAATCGCCAGGATGGCGATATTCTCGGGAAGATCGCGGTCGGTCCCTCTTACGCCGGCGTCGTACGCCGTGCGTTCCAGGTTGTCGATCAGCGAAGTGCAGCTATGCAGGCCCAGAACCAGTATGACGATCAGCAGTCCGGTAAACCAATCACTCTTCCAAAACGTGGTTTGCATGTGTTATCCGAATTGTCAGCCTCACGGGCCATCATACCCAAAATGCAAGCCAAAACAATAGCTTTCGGGAGCTTTATCTAAAAAAACTTCAGATTTTTCATGTTGCCTGCCGCCCCGGAACTTCCCCCGACATTGACAGGGTGAAACCGATCCGGAGGGGGGGCTATAATGCCAGCAGGCCGGGATGCCCGAAGAGCGGAGGACGGCCCCCGGCCGGTCGACAGCCCGGTTTTTCAATCGTGAGTCAAAATGAGTAATGCAATGAATCATTTGCTGGAAAAGGTCGAAAGGCTTAATCAAATCGGTATTGCTCTGTCATCTGAGCGGCATTCAGCCGGATTGCTTGAGATGATTTTGCATGGCGCCAAGGAGCTGACAAATGCAGACGGCGGCACACTGTATTCGGTTTCGGAAGGCCAGATGTTGGTATTCGACATAATGTCCACCGACTCGCTGAATATTGCCATGGGGGGTACGACAGGAGATCCTATACCTTTCAAGCCCATCCCTTTGTTCTCCCCCGAGGGAAGGCCCATTAAAAATATGGTTGTTACCTGTGCGGTACATGAAGGTAAAACGATCAATATCCCGGACGCTTATTGCGCGGAAGGTTACGATTTCAGTGGAACCCGGAAGTTTGATGAGAAAACCGGCTACCGTACGCGTTCGTTATTGACGGTTCCGATGAAAAACCACGAGGATACTATTATCGGCGTGATGCAGCTAATCAATGCCCGCGATACGCGGAACAATACCGTTGTTCCCTTTTCCGGCACGGATCAGCAGTTGGCGGAGTCGTTGGCTTCTCAAGCCGCCGTTGCCCTGACCAATCAACGACTGATTTCCGATTTGGAGAAACTGTTCAAATCTTTTATTAAACTGATTGCAACGGCTATTGACGAAAAATCGCCTTACACCGGTTCCCACTGCCGCAGGATTCCGGCGCTGACCATGATGCTTGCCGATGCCGTGCACAAAACGGAGACAGGGCCGCTTGCTGCTTTTAAATTATCTGAAGAGGACCGTCACGAACTGGAAACGGCTGCATGGCTGCATGATTGCGGTAAGGTCACTTCGCCAGAATATGTCATCGATAAATCGACAAAGCTGGAAACGATTTTTGACCGTATCCAGCTGATTGATACCCGTTTCGAGGTATTGAAGCGGGATGCGGAAATAGAGTGTCTGCGATCTTTGTCCTCAGTGAGTGATGAATTGGAGCGGCAGCGACTTAAGGTTTCATTTGAGGAAAAAATAGCCGAGCTGAACAGAGAACGGGATTTTCTGAGGAACGCGAATATCGGCGGAGAGTACATGTCTCCCGATCACCAACGGAAAGTCGAGGAAATCGCCAGGAGGCATTGGCAGGACCAGGACGGACAGCGGGTGCCGTTACTCACTCCCGAGGAAATCTATAATCTGACCATTCCCAAGGGAACGTTGACCCCGGAAGAGCGGACTATCATCAACAATCATATGGTGGCAACGATTAAAATGCTTGAGTCGCTGCCTTTCCCCAAGCATCTTAAACGTGTGCCGGAGTACGCCGGCGGACACCACGAACGCATGGACGGCAAGGGCTATCCCAAGGGTCTGACGCGCGATGAAATGTCGGTCCCGGCCAGAATGATGGCAATTGCCGACGTCTTTGAAGCGCTGAGCGCCCGGGACCGCCCCTACAAACGGGGCAAGACGTTGTCGGAGTGCCTGAAAATCATGCAGGATATGGCCAACAGCAATCATCTTGACCCCGATCTGTTCGAGATCTTCGTCAGGGAAAAGGTTTACCTGGAGTACGCCCGGGAATACATGCATCCGGACCAGATCGACGAACCGGACCCGGCGTTGCAAAAAGCTTCATGAAAAGTCTGACCCAAAGGCGCAGAGCCAATGAATAACAATTTTAATTTCTTTGCGTCTTTGCGTCTTTGCGTCTTTGCGTCAAGTCTTTGTTATTTTTTACGACTCGGTTTCCTTATCCTCGTCGGGGACACTGGCGATGCCGTCTTTGAGCACCAGGCCCGTAATGTCGTGTTCGCTTAAAATAAACGCGGCTGCCGAGCTGCGCCGGCCTGTATCACAGCAAAGGATATATTCCTTGTTTGTGTCCAGGGATTTCAACTTCAACCGCATGGAGATAAGCGGCTGGTTGACGGCGCCTTTTATGTGCCCGAGCTTGAATTCGCTCGGCAAACGAACATCAAGCCATAGCGCCTCGCCGCGATCGACTTTTCCCTTTGCCTGTTTATACTCGATCCAATCCTGAATCGGGTCATTCAGAAGAGAAATGAAGTCCTGCTTTGACAGCCGCATCAGACTGCCTGGGCTGAGCATGGTAATTGTGGCGTTGCGCTTGCTTTCTGAAATCAGCGCTTCTTCTCCGAAACTGTCGCCCGCGCCTAGTTCTGCGAGCTTGATGCCTTTGGGGTTGGCGGGTGTGGAGCGGGTGACCAATGCCCGGCCGCTTTTAATTATGTAGAAATAGTCGCCGTCCTCCCCCTGAGTAATGATGACGTCGCCGACTTTGAACTGCACCTGTTCCATGCGCATGAAAATTGCCTGAATGTTGGCGGGCGGGACTCTATGAAAAGCGCTGGTTTGCAGCAATTGCGTCATCCAGTCGTCTTCGTTTGAGTCTTCGTCATCATCACCGCCCAACTCTTCAACATGGTAGGTGCCGGTCTGGTCCCAGGTCATCATGATATCAAGCAGGTTGCTGTCCACTTGAATGAACGTGCAGTCCTGAGTTGCGCGGGCCGAGAGCTGCCGGGGTTGGGAGTGGCCAAGCGGTTGCCTGGCTTCCGGTGTGCCGGCTGAAATGGTTTTAATTTTTTCTCTTTCATTCAGCAGGTCGACGCTGCCGCTCAAAAGGTAAACGTGCTTTTTGTCCGTATCGCCCTTTTTGAAGATGAACCGGCCGGCCGCAACGGTTTCTACAGGCGTTTTTTTAGCAAGTTCGTGAAGGTTCTCCGGATTGAGGCTGTTAATGGGAATCAGCGTGGAAAGCTCACGAATATCTACCAGTGTACTCATTGGTGTGTTGCCTTGTGGTCGGGTACGCAAATATTAAATGAACTGGCCGCCAGAGTCATTGGTATTATGGGACCGGTCACGGGTTCATTGCTTGATATGGCGGTGGCGGGTTGCGCCGAGCGCAATCTTAGCAAATATTTGCAGGCAAGTGGACAGCTGCCGTGCGGAATTGCTGTTTGACTGCCTGCTGAGTAGAATGAATGACTTGTAGCTACCGCGGGAAACGGTCTGGAGCATATTGTCGGTGAAAAAGTACCATGTAAACCCGCGCTTGTGCCGGGTCTTGTTACCGCTGGCCGGGATGGACTGTCAGAGGCACCTCAAATGCGCCGCTTTTCCGTCCGTCGAGTGGATTCCTGTTGGCTGCGAGATTGATTCTGTGACAAGTCGAGTATTGGGAAATGCAGACTGACGCGACAACGACCTGCCGGGATCTTTATGCGCTCACTACATGGTACGAGCAACCGTTCGGGCGGATAATAAAAAAACAGATCGCGGAAAAACTAACCGGTATTCTACGCACCGTTCCTGCGCGCGAGCTTCTACATTTGGGGATAGGGGGGTTTGAGGAAACTTTGGCGGGGCGCCATCGGGAAAGAGTCCTGTTTTTTACCGATATCGCATATGAGCACCTGCTGGCCGAGGATGAAAACACTTTGCCGCTGAAATCCGAAAGCCAGGATTGTGTTGTTGTTCTGCACGGGTTGGATGTGGCGATTAATCCTCACGGTGTGTTACGCGAAGTAAATCGTATTATGGCCAAGGATGGGCATTTGATTATCATAGGGTTTAATGCGCTCAGTTTCTGGGGGGGGTATAGGCCGCTTCGCAATTTGTGGAGGTGGAGAAAGTCCTTGCCATGGAGGTTGAATTTTTACACGCCGGGCAGGTTGCGTGACTGGTTGGCGCTATTGGGGTACGACGTTGGCCTTAGTCAGACCTTTAATTACCTGCCGGTCATTCAAAATACAAATTTCCAGAAAAGGATGCAGGTTTTAAATTCGGCAGGAAGTTTGTTGTTGCCGTGGTGCGGAAATTTGTATGTTGTTGTCGCCAGAAAAAGTACGATCCCGCTTACTCCGGTTCGGTTACAATGGAAACAGCGTCGTCCGGTGATAACTTCGGGCGTAGCGGAACCTGTGTAGCGTCTTAATGAAGGTTCAGACGTTTGGGGCCGGGAAACGTACCTGAGCGCATTGAAGAAAAACTTTATTTATAAATTTTTGTTCATACAATCGGGCATATGGGTAAACGTGTTGAAATTTTCACTGACGGCGCATGCCGTGGAAATCCCGGCCCGGGAGGCTGGGGGGTTTTGTTACGGTATGATGGCAGGGAAAAAGAGTTATACGGCGCTGAACCTCTTACGACCAATAATCGAATGGAGTTAACAGCGGCGATTGAGGGTCTGGAAGCGTTGAATCGGGTTTGTGATGTCGTTCTGACAACGGATTCAAATTACGTCAAACAAGGCATTACTGAATGGATACATGATTGGAAGCGCCGCAACTGGCGTACCGCTGCCAAGAAACCTGTTTTAAATGCCGAGCTCTGGCAGCGCCTGGAACAGGCGGCTCAGCGGCACAAAATAGAATGGCGATGGGTAAAGGGTCACAGCGGGCACCCGGAAAACGAACGTGCCGACCATCTGGCTAACAAAGCTATCGACGAGATGCTGGATTCTTAAATAAAAAACATTTGACGCAAAGACGCAAAGACGCAAAGACGCAAAGACGCAAAGACGCAAAGACGCAAAGACGTAAAGACGTAAAGACGTAAAGACGTAAAGACGTAAAGACGCAAAGCGAATTATAATTTGCTTGAATTATTAACCATTTTCCCGACAAACTGACTCTTGTTTTTTCGGTTGTTGCGAGGTTATCTTTAAGGTTTGTGATTTTCTCTGCGCCTTGGCGTCTTTGCGTCAAGTTTTTGACTTAAGGGTAAGGTAAAAAATGCGCCAAATCGTGCTGGATACCGAAACGACCGGTCTGGAACCGGAGCAGGGGCACCGGATTATTGAAATCGGTTGCGTGGAGATAGTCAACCGGCGCCTGACCGGAAACCACTATCACCAATATCTTCAACCTGATCGTGAAATCGACGCCGGGGCGGTTGAGGTTCACGGTATTACCTCGGAGTTTCTGGCCGACAAACCCCGGTTCAACGACGTTATGCATGACTTTCTGGCGTTTGTCAGTGGAGCGGAGTTGATTATTCATAACGCCCCGTTTGATGTCGGATTCATCAACCATGAACTCCGGTTGGTCGATCTCAATCATGCGTCACTGGATACGTTCTGCAGCGTTATGGACACTCTCCAAATGGCGCGACGATTGCATCCCGGACAGAAGAACAGTCTGGATGCGTTATGCAAGCGTTACGGAATAGACAATTCGCAACGGAGCCTGCACGGTGCGTTATTGGACGCCGAAATTCTGGCCGATGTTTACCTCTCAATGACAGGAGGCCAGGTAACGCTGGAACTGGAAACTGCCGCGGTCGCCAGCGGAGGCATTGAGGCTGTTGTTCGCAATACCCGCGATCGGATACTGAATCTGCCCGTCATCCGGGCGACGGCCGATGAGCTGGCGGCACACAAAGCCCTGTTGGAACGCATCCGCGAAGCCAGCGGCGGTGAATGTTTGTGGGATCAGGTTGAGGATTTAGTATAGATCGAGGTTGCCGGGAGCGATTCCACCCTGCTCTGAAATCGTACGTTGACTAGGCATTAACCCCGTCGCAGCAGCCGTTGTTTGTTGCGCTCCCAGTCCCGCTCTTTTTCTGTGGCCCGTTTGTCGTGAGCCTTCTTGCCTTTCGCCAGACCGATTTCCAGCTTGGCCTTGCCGCGTTTCCAATAGACTGCCAGCGGGACCAGCGTATAACCCTTGCGTTCCACCGCGCCAATGAGCCGGTTGAGTTCGTCCCGGTGCAGCAACAATTTGCGCGTTCTGCTCGGATCAGGCTTGATATGGGTTGAGGCGGTGGGTAAAGGTGTTATATGAGACCCGAACAGCCAGGCTTCACCGTCTTTGAGCAGGACATAGCTTTCCTGTAGTTGCAGTCGCCCGTCCCGCAGGCTTTTGACTTCCCAGCCCTGCAGGGAAATGCCGGCTTCATGCCGATCCTCGATAAAAAATTCATGTTTGGCTTTACGATTGAGCGCGATCGTGGCTGTCGATGTTTCGTTGTTGTGTTTTTTGCTCATTGCAATACTATGTCTGAATCTTCGTTTGAAAATCGTTAAAATAACCCCGTGACCGGCCTGGGTGCCGTGAATTGAGAGGCGGGGTGTTTTTACCCATACTGGCGAATATCGCCGACGGATAAAGAATAACGTGTCAACTATAGCACTCGAACGTACTTCCATACACGGCCTCTGGACCTCACGGCTGGCTTTTGTGCTCGCGGCGACAGGGTCGGCGGTTGGACTGGGCAATATCTGGCGTTTTCCCTACGTTGCCGGCGAAAACGGCGGCGGTCTTTTTGTGTTGATTTATATTGTCTGCGTTCTGTTGATTGGCATTCCGATCATGATGGCCGAAATCATGCTCGGACGACGTGGTCGTCAGAATCCAATCGAAACAATGCGGGTCCTGGCTCTGGAAGAAGGCAGATCGGCGAACTGGGCATGGGCAGGCCGTATGGGAATAGCGGCCGCGTTTTTGATTCTATCGTTTTACAGCGTGGTGGCCGGCTGGGTGCTGGCCTATATATTCCGTATGTTGGGAGGTGTGTTTGATGGATTGGACGCCCCCCAGGTTGCAGGGGTTTTTGATGAGCTGATAGGTGATCCAGAACGGGTGATGGCCTGGCATACGATTTTCATGGTGGCGACGGTGGCTATTGTGGCGCGGGGAGTCAAGCACGGTCTGGAGAAAGCCGTCAGGTTTTTAATGCCGGCGCTGTTTATTTTGTTGTTGATATTGCTAGGTTATGCCGCGAGCACTCCCGCGTTTCTCGAGGGCGCCAAATTCATGTTTGTTCCGGATTTCAGCGAAGTCAGGGGCGCCAGTATTTTGAATGCCATGGGCATGGCGTTTTTTTCGCTGAGTCTGGGTATGGGGGCAATCATGATGTACGGCTCATACCTGCCGAAAAACGCCTCGATTGCCAATCTGGCGGTGACCGTCGCGGCGGCCGATACGATAGTGGCATTGATTGCGGGCTTGATTATTTTTCCCTTGGTTTTTTCGTACGGTTTGAATCCTGCCGAAGGCGCCGATCTGGTGTTCAAAACATTGCCGCTGGCTTTCAACCAAATGCCGGCAGGGACTGTAATTGGGACGCTATTTTTCGTTTTGTTGGCGCTTGCGGCGATTACTTCCGCCATTTCGCTTCTGGAGCCGCCGGTGGCATGGATAGTTGAGAATAAAAAAATCGACCGTGCCCAGGCGGCGCGTTTAAGCGGCGCAATCGCCTGGCTGCTTGGTTTGGGGACAATATTCTCTTTCAATCTGTGGGCGGACTACAAATGGACTTTCCGCTTCGATCTCGGCAAAGTCCAATATGTTTTGTTCAGGGATAAAAGTTTTTTCAATGTGGTCGATTTTCTGACATCAAACGTTATGCTGCCGTTGGGAGGGCTTCTGATTGCAATGTTTGTCGCACATCTAATGCGGCGCGAATCTTGTGAAGACGAACTGTCGATGAACAGGCATCATTTCAATGTCTGGTACTTTATACTTCGCAATATATCCCCGATCGCCGTGGCCATTGTTTTTCTCCACGCGATTGGGTTTTTTGAGCTTCTGGGAATTTCCGTTTAAGTCCGCCGAACTGTTTTTGGACGTTTTTTACGCTATGAGTTGAACGATGCGCATTGAAGTCGCTTATGCCAGACCTGACGAGCAGGTCATTCTGGAGTTGGAAGTCGAAGAACCGGTTACCGTCGAGGAGGCGATCCGGCGTTCAGGCATGCTTGATCGATTTCCTGAAATTGACTTGCAGGTCAACAAGGTGGGTGTGTTCAGTAAGTTGACAGGTCTTGATCAGCCCCTGCAGGCGGGTGACAGGGTGGAAATTTATCGCAAGTTAATCGCAGATCCGAAACAGGCCCGCAGGCAGCGAGCCGAGCAGGCCAAGTAACTCTTTGCTAGCTTTTCTCCCTGTCAGGCAACTCCGGAAGCTCGGGGAGCGGCTCGTCCGCCTTGATTTCCGGTTCCGCCTCTTCTGCGCCGGGGGAATATTCTATATCGCCTTCAATACGGGAAACCCGGTTGTCTTCAGAGAAATATATGCTGACCATGCGACGTATGGGTTCTCCATAGCCGGGTTGTCTGAGATAGAGATAATCCCAGCGGTTCTTGCGAAAAGGATCTACAATTACGGGAGTTCCGAGCAAGAATTCCACCTGCTCGCGGGTCATGCCGGGCTCCACGCGTTCCAGCTTTGATTGCACGAACCGGTTGCCTTGGGTGATATTGAGCTTATAGGGTTTCAGCCAGCAGGCGGATAACAGCAACGCCCAACCGACCAGGCAGGCAATGCGTACAAGGGAATGTTTAATAACCACAGACAGTACTCGTTCGCTGTATTCGTTATATAATCAGGTGCGAATCATAGCACACCTCAGGACAGACTGGAGACACTCTTGGAATCTCAAGATATCAAAAAAGCCGGCCTCAAAGTAACGCTACCGCGTATGAAAATTCTCGAGATTCTCGAGAGTAGCGGTCAACGCCACATGAGCGCGGAAGATATTTACAAAATGATGCTGGAATCCAATGAGGAAATCGGTTTGGCCACCATTTATCGGGTGCTGACGCAGTTTGAAGCGGCTGGCCTGGTAGTGCGGCATCACTTCGAAAGCGGACAGGCGGTATTCGAGATCAACGAAGGTGAACACCATGATCACTTGGTGTGCGTCAAATGCGGGAAAGTCGTCGAGTTTATGGACGAAACCATTGAACGTCGACAGAAAGAAATCGCCAGGCAGAACGGCTTTACACTCACCGATCACAACATGATTCTCTACGGGGAGTGTTCTGACAAAAAATGTCAGAGTAGCCGTAGTTAGTAGTGTGTATTTAGCATTTAGGGTTACCGATCCGCTTCCTCACTACTACCTGCTCAATACTCACTACTTCACGCCGCATTTGTTGCCGCCTTGGCAATCATTTCTTCAGCATGTAACCGCGTCTTTTCGGTAATTTCCACTCCGCCCAGCATGCGGGCGATTTCATCGGTCCGTTCCCGCTCCGTCAATTTTCTTACGTCCGTGCGCACGGTTTTGCCTTTCCCCGGAACCTTGTCGACTTTCAGATGCTGGTGTGCCTGAGCGGCCACCTGGGGCAGGTGGGTGACACACATTACCTGTTTTTGAGCTGAGGTTTTCGCGTGACCGGTTTCGCTTAAACGGCGCAGTTGCGCACCGACAATTTCGGCGATTCCGCCGCCGATGCCCGCGTCGACTTCGTCGAAAATAAGCGTGGGAATGGATTCTGTATTGGCGGTAATCATCTGTATGGCGAGACTGATACGCGACAGCTCGCCTCCCGAGGCGACCTTGTTCAATGGTCGGGGGGCTTGTCCAGGGTTGGCGCTGACCAGCAGTTCGATAGTGTCCAGCCCTGAGGATGAAAAGCCTTCCCCGGCCGTTGGGTCGAAGGGCCGGGCGATCACCTCCACTTCGAAACGCCCACCGCTCATGCCCAGATGTTGCATGGCATCGGTGACGGCTTTCGACAGTTTTTGCGCCGCGGCTTGCCGGCGATTGCTAAGAGCCTTGGCGCAGTCGAGGTATGATTTAACGAGCCGTTGGCACTCGGCCTCGAGCGCGACCAGGCGCTCATCGGCGTGCTCCAGCGTATCCAGTTCTGCGCGGATCTCCCGGGCGACTTCGTGCAAGGCTTCCGGTGCAACCCGGTGTTTGCGGGTCAATTCGTGTATCGCACCTATTCGCGATTCCACCCATTCCAGGCGCCCCGGGTCGAGGTTCAGCCGGTCCAGGTAGCCGCGCAGCTGGTCGCTGGTCTCGTCGATTTGCACCAATGCACCATTCAACGATTCAACAATGCTGCTTAAAGCCGGGTCGATCGTCGCCAGTTCTTCCAACCGACGTACGTGTTGGCTCAGCACCGTGTAGAGGGCGTCATCGTCATCGTACAGCGCGTACAGCGCCCGCTGGCTGCCTTCCATCAGCTTGCTGGCATGGGCCAATCGTTGGTGCTCCTCCTGCAGCGACTCCCACTCGTTTTCGGCCAGTTGCAGCTGTTCGAATTCCCGTGCCTGAAAGCGCAGCAGATCGAGGCGTTGCCCCCGGTCCCGTTCCGCGACGCGCAACGCCCTGAGATTGTCATGAACGCTACGCCAACGAGTGTACACGTCGGCAAGTTCCGACAGCAGGGCCTGATGGTCGCCGTAGTCATCAAGCCGTTGCCGTTGAACTTCACGGCGCAGCAAAGACTGGTGTTCGTGCTGGCCGTGGATATCAACCAGCATTTCACCCAGCGCCCGCAGATGCTGCAAAGTGACGGGGCTGCCGTTGATATAGCCCTTGGAACGACCGTCGTTGCCGATCGTACGGCGCAAAATACAGCCATGTTCCTCGCCGGGCAGATCCAACTCATTTTCCCGCAGCCACAGACGGGCGTCGGCTAAATCACGTATGTCGAAAGTTGCGTTGATTTCAGCTCGCTGCGCCCCCTCGCGCAGGACCGCCGTATCCGCGCGGTCGCCCAGGACCAGCCCCAGTGCGTCGAGCAGGATCGATTTGCCCGCACCTGTTTCGCCGGTCAGCGCGGTCATGCCGGTTTCAAGATCGATATCGACTTCGTCAATGATGGCAAAATCGCTGATATGCAGATTTTTTAACATACACCTTGCCTGGGGCGGTTAGCGGAATCGAGTTCAGTCGGGTGTCGTGCGGTCGGTATTGGGTTGCTTGCCCCAACGCAATTTGGCCCTGAGAATGTCGAAATATTCGTAGCCTCTGGGGTGGAGCAGTTGAACCCTGATATCGCTGCGCGTGATTTCCACTGCGTCACCGGGTTCCAGCTTGATGTTGGCCTGACCGTCAAAGCTTACCTGAGCCGGAATTTTACAGTCGGGATCGATTTTCACGCTAATGTGGCTGCCTGAACCGATCACCAGGGGGCGGTGGTTCAAGGTATGCGGGCAAATTGGCACCAGCGTAATCGCATCCAGTGACGAGTGCAGGATGGGGCCGCCGGCGGACAGCGCGTATGCCGTTGAGCCGGTTGGCGTTGCCACCACCAAGCCGTCGGCGCGCTCGTGATTGACATAATGACCGTCGACATAGGTGAAAAATTCGATCATGCGGGTCTGAAAATGATTGTTGACGACTACGTCGTTCAAGGCCAGTTGCTCCGCCAACTGAGTTTCGCCACGTACCACTCGGGCCGCCAGCAGAAAGCGCGGCTCTTCGATATATTGCCCCTGCAGGATCTCATCGAGCGAATGCAGCATTTTTTGCGGCGAGACGTCCACCAGAAATCCCAGCCTGCCGAGGTTGATACCGACGATTGGGACCTGATAGGACGCGAATTCCCGTGCTGCATTCAACAGCGTGCCATCGCCGCCCACTACGATTGCCAGATCACTGTTCTGTAGTTGGTCATAGCGGTAGTAGTGCAAGTCGGGGTCGCTGAGCGTACCCCGGCAACTCATTTCCGGAAACACCTGACAACCTTTGTCGCGCAGAAAGCGGTACAGGCGGTCGATCGTGTCGCCGGGGTCGGCTTTGATATTGCGGGTTAACGCGATTTTCGAAAATTTTGTCATAGTCGTTCGCTAACCGGCTGCTCCAGACAGCTTTTTGAGTTCGTACAACGTGTCCAGGGCTTGTTTGGGAGTCAATTCGTCGGGATTGAGTTCGACCAGCAGGTCGCGCAACGGATCGGATTTGACGGCGGCCGGTTTCGGCTTTTCTGGCGGAGCCGCCGGGCCGAACAGGCCCAGCTGGGTTTGTTCGGCCGACGAGCCGGCATGAGCAGCCGCCTGGTTTTCCAGGATATTCAGGTGCCGGCGGGCATTGTTGATTACCGCGGCCGGTAAACCGGCAAGTTTCGCCACCTGCAGGCCGTAACTCTGACTGGCCGGCCCCGGCTTGACCGTGTGCATGAAGACGATGGTGTCACTGTGTTCGATGGCGTCCAGGTGGACATTGGCCACGGTTGGGTAGTGTTCCGCCAGCATCGTCAGTTCAAAGTAATGGGTGGCAAACAGCGTGTACGCCCGCACTTGTCTGGCCAGGTGTTCCGCGCAGGCCCAGGCCAGCGACATGCCATCGAACGTACTGGTACCCCTGCCAATCTCATCCATCAGCACCAGGCTGTCGGCGGTGGCGTTATGCAGAATGTTGGCCGCTTCGGTCATTTCCACCATGAAAGTCGAGCGACCGCCCGCCAGGTCGTCGGAGGCGCCGATCCGGGTGAAAATTCGATCGACCGGGCCCAGCGTCGCGCGTTTTGCCGGTACGAAGCTGCCAATGTAGCCGAGGATCACGATCAGGGCTGTTTGCCGCATGTAAGTTGATTTACCGCCCATGTTCGGCCCAGTGATCAGCAGCATGCGGTGATCGGAGTCAAGGTGGATGTCGTTGGCGATAAAAGGCTCACCCAGCGTCTGTTCCACGACAGGATGGCGGCCGGCTTCAATGTTCAAACCGCTGGTTTCGGTCAATTCCGGTCGACAGTAATTCAGGCGCCCGGCCCGCTCGGCGAAGCAGGCCAGCACATCCAGTGTTGCCAGTGCCGTCGCCGTTTGTTGCAACTCGGCCAGATAGGCGGACAGCGTCTCCAGCAGCGCGTGGTACAACTCTTTTTCCTTGGCCAATGCCCGTTCTCTGGCGCTCAGCACCTTGTCTTCGAACGCCTTGAGCTCGGGCGTGATAAAGCGTTCGGCGCCTTTCAACGTTTGCCGGCGTGTGTAATCGGCCGGCGCTTTGTCGAGCTGGCTGTTGCTGATTTCGATGTAATAACCGTGCACCTTGTTGTAGTTCACCTTCAGATTGGCGATGCCCGTGCGCTGCCGTTCGCGGCTTTCCAGCGAAGTCAAAAAATCGTCGGCGTTTTTGCTCAGGTTGCGCAACTCGTCCAACTCTGCATCGTAACCGCCGGCAATGACACCGCCATCACGGATCAGCAGAGGCGGATTGTCGATGATCGCTTTTTGCAGCAGCGCCAGTGGCGCGGGCTTCGATTGCAGTCGCTGTTTCAGTATGTCGACGAGTTCGGAATTGACAGTTTCTATCGCCGCATTGACTTCGGGCAGGACGGCCAGGGTTTCGCGGAGTGCGATCAGGTCACGCGGTCGCGCTGACCGTAGCGAAATGCGCGTGTTGATGCGTTCCACATCGCCGATGCGCCGTAATTGCTCCCGCAATGGTTCATAGGCCCGGCTTTCGAGCAGGGCGGCCACCGCTGCATGACGCGCCTGTACCTGTGCCCGCTCGCGCAGCGGGCGTCCCAGCCACTGTTTGAGCAACCGGCTGCCCATGGCGCTACGGCAGTTATCCAACAGGCTGAAGAGGCTGTTGCTGCTATCGCCACTGAAATCGTTTTCCAACTCCAGGTTTCGCCGACAAGCGGCATCCAGAATGATCGCTTCGTCCTGCGACTCCACGGTCAGACTGTTCAAGTGCGGCAAGGCCGACAACTGGGTCTCCCGGGCATAGTTCAACAGGCAGCCCGCCGCACCGACCGCTGTTTTGAGGCTTTCGCAGCCAAATCCCTGCAGGTCGCGCGTACCGAATTGCTCGGTTAATGCCCGATGTGCGCTGTCGCTGTCGAAATGCCACGGGGGGCGTTTGTGGGTGGTGCAGCGCGGCAGATAACCTGCCGGCAGGCTTAGTGTTTCGCTGATCAACAATTCCGCGGGTTTTAAGCGCTCCAGTTCGCCAAACAGCGCGTGTTCGCTGTCGACTTCGCTGACTTTGAAATCACCGGTGCTGATATCCAGGCAGGCGATACCCCAGGTCTGTTTCACATGATGAACGGCGACCAGCAGGGAAGCACTGCGTTCGTCAAGCAGGGCGTCATCGGTAACTGTGCCCGGAGTGAGAATGCGGGTGACCTTACGCTCCACCGGCCCCTTGCTGGTGGCCGGATCGCCCACCTGTTCGCAGATGACGGCGGATTCGCCCTGCCGGATTAGGCGAGCCAGGTAAGTTTCGGCGGCATGGTAGGGCACGCCCGCCATCGGAATCGGTTTGCCGGCGGATTGGCCGCGGCTGGTGAGACTGATGCCCAACAATCGCGCGGCTTTCTTGGCGTCGTCATAAAACAGCTCGTAAAAATCCCCCATCCGGTAAAACACCAGGGTGTGCGGGTATTGCGCTTTGATGCTGAGATATTGCTGCATCATCGGCGTATGCGCGCTGGAAGGAGACTCTACGGATGCCCGTGCCATAGCTACTGTCGGTACTTTACTGATCTGGTAAACGCACGAGTTTAACAAAGAATTCGCTGCTGACGGCAGGGGCCGGCAATGGAATATTTTTATCGTCGCCACTTTGGCGGCTTGTAACAGCGGGATTGAAACGGGACAATTCGTCATATGAGCGATCGAAACGGGCACATAAATGATTTGACGATCGAGCGCCTCGCTTCGCGGGTGGGTGAAGTATTACAGATCCAGCACCGGTTTCTGGTCACCGCCGAATCGTGCACCGGCGGCTGGCTGGCCAAGGCGGTCACCGATATCGCCGGCAGCTCGCGGTGGTATGATCGCGGGTTTATTACCTACAGTAATGCCGCCAAGATTGATCAACTCGGCGTAGCCGAAACGGTGTTGGAACAGGAAGGCGCGGTTAGCGAGGCCACCGTCCGCCAGATGGCGCTGGGCGCTTTGGACAGAAGTCAGGCGCATTTGGCAGTGGCTATCAGCGGCATCGCCGGTCCCGATGGAGGGACGGCCGATAAGCCGGTGGGCACGGTGTGGATAGCTTGGGCAACGGTGGGGCCCACGGCGGTGGTGACAAAGCTTTGTCACTTTACAGGCGACCGCGAAGCCGTGCGTCGCGCCTCAGTGATCGGGGCGTTGGAAGGTATTATGGCAATCAGTGAGGCAAAAGTATGAACAGACAACGCAATGCCGGGATGCTGTTCTCGATGACGCTGCTGGCCGGTTTGTCCGGATGCTGGGACAGGGAATCGGCGCAAGAGGCGGCGGCAGAGAAAGCACCGGTTGAAAATCCGGCGCCGAAACCCGAATCGAGTGTCACGTTGCAGAAAGAGATCAATGAAACCCAGGCGGCGATTGCCGAGGCCGTGGAGATGCAGGACAAACTGGCGACGGAGATCGAGGTGCTGCAGCAACTGCTGGAGGAAACTGAAACAGAGCTGGCCGCACACGAAGAAGAGGTTTCCCGCCTGGAAGCGCGGCAAAATCGATGATGGCTTGGCCGTGTTCCTACCGGCTCCGAACGGAAGGAAGGGTTGCAAAATGCTGCTGCACATAAGCGGACTACTATGTGATAATGGCCGATTAATCGAATCAGGTTCTACTGGAAACAAAACTTGTAACGCATTGAATTAATTAGATGAATCGTTAAGGGGTTATGTGATGGATGCGGATCGTAAAAAAGCTTTGGCGGCGGCGTTAACCCAGATTGAACGGCAGTTCGGTAAAGGATCGGTCATGCGATTGGGCGACGGGACGGCAATGCCGGACGTTGAAGCGATTTCAACCGGCTCATTGGCGCTGGATATTGCGCTGGGTATTGGCGGATTGCCCAAGGGACGCGTTGTCGAGATTTACGGCCCTGAATCCTCGGGGAAAACCACGCTGACTCTGCAGGTGATCGCCGAGTGTCAGAAAGCCGGTGGGACCGCCGCGTTTATCGATGCCGAGCATGCGCTCGACCCGACCTATGCCGAAAAGCTCGGCGTCAATGTCACGGATTTGCTGATTTCTCAACCCGATACCGGCGAACAGGCGCTGGAAATCGCCGATATGCTGGTGCGTTCCAACGCCGTGGACGTCGTAGTGATCGATTCTGTCGCCGCCCTGACGCCTAAAGCGGAAATCGAGGGCGAGATGGGCGATTCACATATGGGGTTGCAGGCGCGCCTGATGTCACAGGCCTTGCGCAAACTTACCGCCAACATCAAACGCTCTAACACCCTGGTGATCTTTATCAATCAAATTCGCATGAAGATTGGCGTAATGTTCGGCAGCCCCGAAACCACCACCGGAGGGAATGCGCTCAAATTTTATGCTTCCGTACGGTTGGATATTCGCCGTATCGGCTCGATCAAGAAAGGCGATGAGGTAATTGGCAACGACACTCGCGTCAAGGTGGTGAAAAACAAAATGGCGCCACCGTTCAAGCAGGCCGAATTTGAAATTCTCTACGGCGAAGGTTGTTCGCGGGAAGGGGAAATCATCGATCTTGGTGTGAAGCAGGGATTGATTGACAAAGCCGGTGCGTGGTACAGCTATCAGGGCGAACGTATCGGACAGGGTAAAGATAACGCCCGCGGTTATCTCAAGGAAAATCCCGAGTTGGCGCAGCGGTTGGAACGCGAGCTGCGTGAGCAGTTGCTTGTCAAACCCAAGCCGGGTGGCAAGGCGTTGGCGGAGGAAGAGGCTGAAGAATCCGCTTAAAACCGAGTATGCCGCCCGCGAGACGGCGCTGGGGTTATTGGCAAGACGGGAACATTCCAGACGGGAGTTGGTGTTAAAACTCCGCGCCCGTGGTTGTCCCGATTCCATCATCACACAAGTCGTCGATGCCCTGTCTGAAGAAGGCATACAGTCCGACGCCAAGTTCGCGGAATCTTTTGTGCGTAGCCGTATCGACCGGGGCGCCGGCCCCGTGCGAATACGGGCGGAACTGACAGTAAGGGGCGTGGAAGACGCGGTGATCGAGATGGCGTTGGCGGAATATGAAGATTGGTGGAGGGACCTGGCGGTCGAGGCGTACCAGAAACGGTATCACGGCGAACCCCCTGAGAATTTCAACGACAAGGCCCGGCGGGCGAATTTTTTACAGAGCCGTGGGTTTACCCACGAGCAGATTCGTTACGCCATGGAACATGCGGATCAGGAACATCCGGATCCGGAACATGAGTGATTGGAACCTAAAAATAAGTAACGAAATAACAAAAAGTCAGTCGAAACAAAGTGTTATGACAAGTCTTGCCGAACTAAGAAAGCTATTCCTGAATTATTTTGCCAGCAACGGCCATCAGGTCGTTGCTTCGTCGTCGCTGATACCCGGCAATGATCCAACCCTGTTGTTCACCAATGCCGGCATGGTCCAGTTCAAGGATGTTTTTCTCGGTCTGGAAAAGCGCCCCTACAGGCGCGCAGCCAGCAGCCAGCGCTGTGTGAGGGCAGGCGGCAAGCATAACGACCTTGAGAACGTTGGCTACACCGCAAGGCACCACACTTTTTTTGAGATGCTCGGCAATTTCAGCTTCGGCGATTACTTCAAGCAAGGCGCAATCGAGTATGCCTGGGAGTTTTTAACGAAAGTGGTGGAGCTGCCGCCTGAGCGGCTCTGGATCACTGTATTTGAAGAGGACGACGAAGCCGCCGACATTTGGCTGAACAAAATCGGTGTGAATCCGAAACGTTTCGGCCGCATTGGCGCCAAGGACAATTTCTGGCAAATGGGCGACACCGGCCCCTGTGGACCCTGCTCGGAGATCTTTTACGATCACGGCCCGGACGTACCCGGCGGTCCCCCAGGCAGTCCGGACGAGGACGGCGATCGCTATATCGAGATCTGGAACCTGGTATTCATGCAATACAACCGTGCCGCAGACGGTACGCTAACGCCGTTGCCCAAGCCCTCGGTCGACACAGGTATGGGGCTGGAACGTTTGGCGGCCATTCTGCAAGGGGTACACAGCAACTATGAGATCGATTTGTTCCAGACGCTGATACGGGCGGCTGCCAAAGCGGTGGGTTCGACCGAAACAGACAACAGTTCATTGCGAGTAATTGCCGATCATATCCGTTCCTGCGCATTTTTAATCGCCGACGGTATAACACCTTCCAACGAAGGCCGGGGTTATGTACTGCGCCGCATTATCCGCCGCGCCATCCGTCATGGCCATCGCCTGGGGCAATCGCAACCGTTCTTCCACATGCTGGTGCGGCCGCTGGCCGAACAGATGGGCGAGGCGTATCCCGAGCTGAAAGCCGCGCAGGCCCGCGTGGAAGCCGCGCTCAAACAGGAAGAGGAGCGCTTCGCGCAAACCCTCGACCAGGGAATGCAGATCCTCGAGGATGCGATCGCCAACCTCAAGGGCAAGGTTATTCCCGGCGACACCGTCTTCAAGCTTTATGACACCTACGGTTTTCCCGTCGACCTGACCGCCGATATTGCCCGCGAGCGAGGGATGACTCTGGACGAGGCCGGTTTTGAAGCGGCCATGCAGGCTCAGCGTGAGCGCGCCCGGGCAAATAGCCAATTTCAGGCCGATTTGGGCCAGCGGCTGGACATCACCGACAAGTCTGATTTTATCGGCTACAGTCATCTGACGGGCGAATCCGAGCTGTTATACCTGGTGAAGGATGATAACCCCGTCGATCGTCTCTCCAGGGGCGAACAGGGCATCATGGTGCTGCAGGAAACGCCGTTCTACGCCGAATCCGGCGGGCAGGTCGGCGATCGGGGTGAAATTGTCGCCCGTCATGCGAGGTTTGCAGTGCACGACACCCGCAAACTGGCAGACGCAGTGCTGCATATCGGTGAAGTGGTCGCGGGTGAATTCACCAAGGGTCAGAAGGTTACCGCCAGTGTAGACGCCCGGTTGAGGCAGGCAACCGTGCTGAATCATTCGGCCACTCATTTAATGCATGCCGCACTGCGGCAGGTGCTGGGCTCTCATGTTCAACAAAAAGGTTCATTGGTCGACGAGAAACGCTTGCGATTCGACTTTTCGCACACTGCGTCGTTAACCGCCGACGAAATCCATCAAATCGAAGCACTGGTTAATGAGCAAATCCGAGGCAACGTTGCCGCTGAGGTCCGCGTCATGTCGATGGATGACGCCCGTAAAACAGGTGCAATAGCATTGTTTGGCGAGAAGTACGGCGACGAGGTTCGGGTATTGTCTTTGGGAGACTTTTCGGTCGAACTGTGCGGCGGTACGCACGTCAATCGTGCCGGCGACATCGGCGTGTTCAAAATCGTCTCGGAATCCGGAGTGGCGGCCGGGGTACGCCGCATCGAGGCGGTCACCGGCCAAAATGCGCTGGACTGGTTTGATGAGACCGAGGCCCGGCTTGAACGGGTTGCCGGGCTTGTGAAAAGCACTCCCGACCTGGTCGAATCCCGCGTTCATCAGCTGGTGGAACGTAACCGTGAACTGGAAAAGGAATTGCAGCAACTGAAAAGCAAACTTGCCAGTCGTGCTGGGGATGATATCGAATCCAATGTGGTGGAAATAGGTGGCCTGAAAGTACTGGCTGCCAGACTGGACGGCGCCGACAGCAAAACGCTGCGCGAGACACTTGATCGTTTGAAAAACAAGCTGGGATCGGCGGCCGTGGTGCTGGCTGCGGTTAACGACGATAAGGTTAGTCTGGTGGCCGGCGTGACTAAAGACCAGGTAAGCCGCATCAAGGCGGGGGAGCTGGTAAACTTCGTCGCCGCGCAGGTGGGCGGCCGTGGCGGTGGCCGGCCGGACATGGCGCAGGCCGGCGGTACCGAACCGCAAAACCTGGACAAAGCTCTGTCGGGCGTCGCGGACTGGGTGAAGTCGAATATCAAGTAAAGCTTATCCGCAGATGGCGCAGATAAAGCCCGAGGTAAGATTTATAAATCAAGGGGTTGGAAGTCAGAGCTAAGGTTGTTACTGGCACGAAGTGGGGTATGTCCGTGGTTACGGGAATTTCTTTGATTTTTAATCTGCGCGCATCTGCGGATAGAAATATAAATCAACAAGTTACGAGTCAGCATTAATGTCATTACTGGTTCAAAAATTCGGTGGGACTTCGGTCGGGACTCTCGAGCGGATAGAGCAGGTGGCCGAGAAGGTCATTCGTTTTAAGGACGCGGGCCACGATATGGTTGTCGTTGTGTCCGCCATGAGCGGCGAAACCAATCGCTTGCTGGCTCTGGCACAGGGTATCACCGATAAACCCAGTCCCCGTGAACTGGATGTATTGCTGTCGACCGGCGAACAGGTAACCATCGCGCTGTTGAGCATTGCGCTGGAAAAGCGAGGCTATGCGGCACGTTCCTATACGGGCGGCCAGGTTCATATTCTGACCGACAATGCCCATAACAAGGCGCGTATTCAGGAGATCGACCACAGCCGCATCCGCAATGACCTTAGCAAAGGTTGTATCGTGGTAGTTGCGGGGTTCCAGGGTATCGATCAGGAAGGTAACATCACAACATTAGGGCGGGGTGGCTCCGATACTACCGCAGTTGCATTGGCCGCTGCATTGAGTGCGGACGAGTGTCAGATCTATACCGACGTAGACGGCGTCTATACCACCGATCCAAGAGTGGAGCCGAAGGCCAGACGGTTGCCGCGAATAACATTTGAAGAAATGCTGGAGATGGCAAGCCTGGGATCCAAGGTCTTGCAAATCCGTTCCGTCGAATTTGCCGGAAAATACAAAGTTCCCCTACGGGTACTTTCGACCTTCGACGAAGGCGAAGGCACCCTGATCACACTTGAGGATGAACAGATGGAAGCAGCAAGAATCTCAGGTATTGCTTTTAATCGTGACGAGGCGCAGTTGACGATTACCGGAGTACCCGACCAGCCGGGTGTGGCGGCAGCTATACTTGGTCCAATCTCTGAAGCCAATATTGAAGTTGACATGATCGTGCAGAACGTGGCCGGTGATGACACCACGGACTTCACGTTTACCGTTCATCGCAATGATTACGTGAAGGCGATGGAAATTCTTCAGGATGTGGCAAAAAAACTTCGCGCTCGCCAGGTCTCCGGTGACAAAAATATTGTCAAAGTTTCATTGGTGGGGGTAGGCATGCGTTCTCATGCCGGAATTGCAAGTCAGATGTTTGCCGCCCTGGCCAAAGAGAATATTAATATCCGTATGATCTCAACTTCGGAGATCAAGATTTCAGTCGTTATCGACGAAAAATATCTCGAGTTGAGCGTGCGGGCGTTGCACAGCGCTTTTGGACTGGATCAGGAGCAGGTGGCCTGAATTTTGAGCGGCCCAATTAAAGAATGTACCACGCGAGCCGTATATAACCTAGAAAATAGGTATATAATAGCCCGCTTTTGTGTGCCACCAACGCGCCAGGAGGGTCGCAGGCACACGAGGTGATTGTTGAGCATTTAGTTTAGGAGTATCAACTATGTTAATTCTCACGAGGCGTGTGGGTGAGACCCTTATGGTGGGTGATGACGTCACCGTCACCGTACTGGGCGTCAAGGGCAACCAGGTGCGGATCGGTGTAAACGCCCCCAAGGAGGTTGCCGTTCACCGCGAAGAGATCTACGAACGGATTAAGCGGGAGCGGGCTGGAGAAAGCAGCAATAAATCCGAAGATTCCGGTTCGTAACCTCTTGCTGTCACTGACTCTTTCAAATAACCCCGAACATCAGGCTCGGGGTATTTGAAAAACTTCGTTAAATGGGTGTTTTTCGGTAAAATGCCTACCCTGAGTTTACGGGGGTCAGTGTAAGCATCCAGCGGGTGGAACCCGCTGTTGAAGTCAGTCAGGCGCTTGGGAGCGGCGTGTCAGGATGGCTGGCCAAACCACGAATTAGAGCAAGAGTTAAGCAGTGCTGCCGCTGTAGAACCAAGTTTTTGCGCTCGGAAGCGCGGATCAGTTTCGCAGATCGGCCTGAGCGAAGAAAGTGAGTTAAGAGGAGAGATGGCCCAGTGGGCGGAGCCCGCTGTAGAAGCAAGTTTGGCGCTCGGGAGCGCGGATCAGTTTCGCAGACCGGCATGAGCGAAGAAAATGAGTTAAGAGGAGAGATGGCCGAGAGGCTGAAGGCGCTCCCCTGCTAAGGG
>DASVCP010000212.1:0-2164 GCA_036381555.1 Gammaproteobacteria bacterium | reverse complement strand
GCTTGACGGCCTGCTACAACCTTACCGGGAACAGGTGCAGGCGTTCCACGAAACCGAACAGTGGCGGGATAAACTGATCGCCGGCGACGAAGCCTTGCTGAACGAACTGGTCGGTCTTTTCAACGCGGATCGCCAACACCTGCGACAACTCGTCCGCAATGCACAGAAGGAACAGGCGCAAAACAAACCGCCCCGCTCGGCCAGAATTCTGTTCCAGTACCTGATGGAACTCAAAAACAAAGATCAATCCGCAGATGAACACAGATAGTTATCCGCGAGAATCCACATCATCTATGGATGAACTTTTTCTCCGTGCCTCTCTCTACCTCCGTGCCTCCGTGGTAGTCTTTTAGCTTTTAATCCAAATCAAACTGGCCATCCGGCCGGTTTGGCCGTCGCGGCGGTAGGAGTAGAACAGGTCGGATTGGCGGTAAGTGCAGAAATGCCCGCCGTAAATGGCGCCGACACCGAGCGCCTGCAATTGAAGGCGCGCGATTGTGTACAAATCCAGCTGCCAATGACCGGGCCTTGTGGCCTTGAAGGCTTGTGTATAAGCCGCGCCTTGATCGACAAAATGCCGGTATACCGTCTCATCGATTTCATACTCTTCGCCGCTGATCGCCGGACCCAGCCAGGCAAGCAGCCTCCCAGGCGAAACCTTCAACGCCTCGACGGTTTTGGCGACGATGTTTTGCCATAACCCGCGCCAGCCGCCGTGCACGGCGGCGACACATTCGCCGCCCAGGTCGCAGATCAGCAGCGGCAGGCAGTCGGCCGTCTGAACCAGGCAGACTTCACCCGGCTTGCGGGCGATGATGGCATCGGCCTCGACGCCATTGCCTGCGTCTTCGAACTCTATCACCCGGTCGCCGTGTATCTGTTGCAACCAGACCGGCTCGGACGGCAAATGCAATACCCGCTTCAACAATGCCCGGTTCCGCCGCACCCGGGCGGGATCGTCGCCTACATGTGCGGCGAGATTGAACGAATCATAGGGCTTTTCGCTGGTGATCGCCGGCTCCGGCGACATCCGGGTGGTGACGACAGCGCCCACAGTCGCGGGTGCCGGCCAAGCGGGCCGAATGAAGCCGGCGGATTCCGGATCAGTCATCATGTTTTGCCGTATCTTCACGCAATGCCGCGAGCAGTTCCTGCATGTCCTCCGGCATCTCGACGCGCCATTCCAACGGTTCGCCGCTCGCGGGGTGATTTAATCCCAGCCGGGCGGCGTGAAGAGCCTGTCGCCTGAAAGTTTGCAGGCACTCACGTAACCGGGGTGTACATTCGCGGGGAACCTTCATCCGGCTTCCATACACCGGGTCGCCAACCAACGGTTTCTTGAGATGGGCCATGTGCACACGGATCTGATGTGTGCGTCCGGTCTCGAGTTTGACGTGCAGATAGGTATGCTGCCGGAACTTTTCCGCAATACGGTAATGGGTGACAGCCTGCTTGGCGCCCCTGCCTCCCGCATCGCCGCGCCGCACCGCCATCCGCTTGCGGTCGACGGGATGACGGCCGAGGGGAGCCTCGACAGTGCCGCCTGCAACCAGGGTTCCCTGCACGATAGCGTCATACTGGCGGGTGACCGTTCTGGCCTGCAATTGATCCACCAGGCTTTTATGCGCACGCAGGTTGCGCGCCACCACCAGCAGTCCGGAAGTATCCTTGTCGAGCCTGTGCACGAGACCTCCCCGCGGCAAACCCACCAACTCGGGATAACGATGCAGCAGCGCGTTTTGCAAAGTGCCCTCCCGATTGCCGGCGGCCGGATGAACGACCATGCCGGCCGGCTTGGCCACGACGATCAATTCCGAGTCTTCATGGATCACGTGTAGGGCAATCCGCTCCGGCTGAACCTCGTCCGTGGGCTCCAGCTCCGGCACATCGATCCACAACTGTTCGTCTCCCCGGACCTTTTGCTTCGCCTGGCACGGCTCACCGTCCACGCGGATATGTCCCTGCCTGAGCCAGTCCTGCAAACGGCTGCGGGAATACTCCGGAAACAATTCCGCCAGCACCTTATCTAACCGCTTGCCCGCCTGTTCCCGGGGAATAGTCAGCGTAATTTTGGATTCGTGGGGCATATATTCCATTACCGTGAATATCGACTAGTGTACAATTTCGGCCTTTTATACTTAACATCCCAAAAAACCCATGCGAC
>DASVCP010000211.1:0-8670 GCA_036381555.1 Gammaproteobacteria bacterium | reverse complement strand
AACGCGGAATTTTCAGAGGCCCCACAAACAAATACCTCAAGCTGGCGATCGGGCTCGTGGTGTTGCTGCCGCCCTGGTTTGCGATTGTCGACTTGCGCGGTACGCAGACATTTGGGCCGCACTTGGCGTTGTATACATTTTTAATTTTCTGGGCAGCCGATATCGGCGCTTATATCGCCGGCCGGTCGATGGGGCGAAAGAAACTGGCGTCCAACATCAGTCCCGGTAAGACTCTGGAAGGTGTCTACGGCGCTGCTGCAGCCGTTGTTTTGCTGGCGGTCGGGGGTGCATATTATTTCGATCTGAGGGGTGGGGAATTTATGGTATTCGTGTTGATCAGCGTGTTGGCCGCCGCGGTATCGATAATAGGCGATCTTTATGAAAGCCTGTTGAAGCGGATGGCGGGCGTTAAGGACAGCGGCAAAATTCTCCCGGGACACGGGGGAATGTTGGATCGTATCGATAGCCTGACTGCCGGTGCTCCGGTTTTTGCGTTGGGTTACGGCCTGTTGCTGGCTTAATGGCCGGTTGATTGCATGTCCAAGCGTGTCTCAGTCACTGTATTAGGCTCCACCGGGACGATAGGCGTCAACACTCTGGATGTGATTGCCCGGCATCCCGACGCATATGAAGTCTTTGCCTTGACCGGAAACACCAATATAGAGCGGCTGGTTGAACAGTGTTGCCGGCTTCGGCCGCGTTACGCGGCTGTGCTTGAAGAGAAGTCAGCCTGCCGGCTGCGGGAACGGTTGAGCCGGGAGGGTCTTGCCTCGATCGAAGTGCTCAGCGGAACTGAAGGTCTGGTGCAGTTGGCCAGCCACGAGGATGTGAACTATGTAATGGCTGCAATCGTCGGTGCTGCCGGACTGATTCCGACACTGGCGGCGGCAAAAGCCGGTAAGCGGGTGTTGCTGGCCAACAAGGAAGCGCTGGTGATGGCGGGACAGATGTTTATGGATACCGTCCGAACGCACTCAGCCACCCTGCTGCCCATTGACAGTGAACACAATGCCATCTGGCAATGCATGCCGCATCCCGGGCAATCGCTCACAGCAGGGCTTCAGGGCGGCGTGACACGGATTTTGCTGACTGCTTCGGGAGGCCCTTTTCGCAACTGGCCGATCGACAAGTTGCATGATGTGACACCGGATCAGGCTTGCGCCCATCCTAACTGGAAAATGGGCCGCAAGATTTCCGTAGATTCGGCGACCATGATGAACAAGGGGCTGGAGGTTATCGAAGCCTGCTGGATTTTTAACGCGAGCCCGGACTCGATTGAGGTGGTATTGCATCCCGAAAGCGTGGTTCACTCGATGGTGGAGTATGAAGATGGATCGATATTGGCGCAGCTTGGCAACCCTGACATGCGTACGCCCATTGCGCATGCCCTAGCCTGGCCGTCGCGCATGGCATCCGGGGTGGAACCTTTGGATATTTTCAAGGTCGCACAACTTAATTTCGAGAAGCCGGATTTTTCAAGATTTCCCTGTTTACGTCTCGCTTATAAAGCTATAGAGGTCGGAGGAACAGCCACTGCGATTCTGAATGCGGCCAATGAGCAGGCTGTAGCCGGTTTTCTCGATCGCAAAATCCGGTTCACGGATATCGCCGATACAGTCTCGGCAACTCTCGACGCCATGGATGTACGCCGAGCGGATACATTGGAAACTGTGCTCGAAGCCGACCGCTGCGCGCGCCGGGTTGCCGACGAATACATGGCTAAACTCAACTGATTATAAATTTCAATGAGCCAGTTTTTTATAAGTCTACTTGCGTTCGTTGTCGCGTTGGGCGTTCTCGTTACCGTGCACGAATTTGGCCACTTTTGGGTGGCGCGGAAGCTGGGCGTTAAAGTTCTGCGTTTCTCTGTAGGGTTCGGCAAGCCTATATTGCGTTACTGTCGTAAAAACGATCCCACCGAATATGTTATTTCCGCCTTGCCGCTGGGGGGATACGTCAAGATGCTGGATGAGCGGGAAGGCGAGGTTAAACCCGAAGAAAGGCGTCTGGCGTTCAACAATCAATCTGTCTGGACGCGCATTGCCATTGTTTCAGCCGGGCCTTTGTTCAATATCCTGCTGGCCATTGTGGTTTACACGGCGGTGTTCTGTATCGGAATTACCGGAATCAAGCCCGTGGTGGGCGGTGTAACCGAAAACTCGTTTGCCGGGCAGGCCGGCTTTCAGGCCGGAGACGAAATCGTTACCGTGGATTCCCGGGAAGTCAGGACGTGGCAGGAAGTCAGGCTTGCCGTACTGGAGACGGTGATGGACGAGGAAGATATCTTCGTCGGCGTGGTGACTCCGGACAGTGAAAGCCGGACCAGAGTCATTCAGCTGAACGGGAAAAAAATCCTTAAGGATCAGGGTGACATTATAGAGATGTTGGGTTTCCGGCTCTGGGAGCCTAAGGTTGAACCGGTGATATCCGAAGTAATTGCCGGCGGCGCCGCGGATAAAGCCGGGTTGCTGGCGGGGGATAAAATACTTGGCACCGCTGGCGAAAAATTCGAAAGCTGGCGGGAGTGGGCACTTTACGTCCGGCAACGACCGGAACAACCCATCGATCTGCAGGTTCTTCGTGATGGTGAAACGCTAACGTTGACCGTTATACCCGAATCGAAGCCTTCTGAAGAAGGAACCATCGGGATAGTGGGTGCGGCTGTTAATGTACAGGGAGATTTATACCGCGATCACAGGGTGATGGTGCGTTACAATCCCGTGGTCGCGCTGGGCAAGGGTCTGCAAAAAACCGGGGATATGACCTTGCTGACTTTCCGTATGATCGGCGAGTTGATTACGGGGTCCGCCTCTGTCAGGAATGTCAGCGGCCCGATCACGATCGCCGAATATGCCGGCAAAACCGTGAGCATCGGGTTGAGTTATTTTTTGGATCTGCTCGCGATTATCAGTGTAAGCCTTGCGGTATTGAATATTCTGCCGATCCCTCTGCTCGATGGGGGGCACCTGCTTTATTTTCTCGTCGAAATTGTCAAGGGGAGCCCGTTATCGGAGCGCGCTCAGCTTGTCGGACAGAATATCGGGATAATTATTTTGGGTTGCTTGATGACCCTGGCTTTTTACAATGACATCGCCCGGTTGCTTGGATAATAAAAATGCAAAAAGTTAAAACAGTTCATTACCTTGTTCTCTCCGCTTTGTTGGTGATCAGCAGCGCGGCCGTGGGCCAGCAGGCGGGTTTCAAGATCAAGGAGATTGAACTCGTTGGCGCCCGCCGCATTACACTGGCTACAGTGTTGAACTATATTCCTGTGGGTGTGGGCGATACATTGACGCCTGTTTTGACCCGGGATGTTATGCGAGCGCTTTATGATACCGGGTTTTTCCGGGATGTAACCTTGTCCCGTCGTGGCGACGTGCTGGTGATTCAAGTCAAAGAGCGTCCTGCCATCGCGGAAATCAACGTTGATGGCAACAAAAAGATCAAGGATGAAAACATTCAAGATGCATTTGACGATGTGGGGCTAGTGAGAGGGAGAATTTTCAACGATCAGGTGCTGGATGAAATGCAAAAGGAGCTTCAGCGCCTGTATTACAGTTACGGCCGTTACGGCATGAAGATGGATACGAAGGTCACGCCGTTACCGCGTAACCGGGTGAAGATAGACATTGAAATCAAGGAGGGTCGTCCGGCCAGCATCCGTCAGATCACCATTGTAGGCAACAACAGTTTTCCGGACGAGGAGATTCTGGACGAGTTTGAATCGGGCGTGAAGGCATGGTATCAGTTGTTTACCAGCAGGGATGATTATGCCAGAAGTAAGCTCACCGGCGATCTTGAAACCCTGGAATCCTTCTATCTCGACAGGGGTTATATTAATTATGAACTGGATTCAACTCAGGTCACCATCTCGCCGGACAAGAAGGATATCTATATCACCATCAATATAAGCGAGGGCGAGAAGTTCAAGGTGCGTTCTGTTGAGGTCAGCGCCGACAAGGAATTGAACCAGAAATTTCTGCTGATAATCGCGCAGAGCTACAATAAAGTGGGCGAGTATTTTTCCAATGCCAAGGTGACGAATGCCATTGACTACATGAACAGAACGCTGGGCAATCAGGGGTATGCCTTTTCCGACGTGGTCATGAATCCTGTCATCGACGAGAAAACCAACGAAGTTGACCTTGAATTCGTGGTTAACCCCGGGAAACGCGTTTATGTTCGCCGAATTTCATTTGCCGGTAATGAAAAAACCAAGGACGAGGTCTATCGCCGCGAGGTGCGGCAAATGGAAGGATCAAGCTATGTGGGTGACCTGATTGAAAGATCTCGCGTACGTATCCAGCGCCTGCCTTATATTGAGGATGTTACCGTTGAGACTCCGGAAGTGCCCGGCCGCGAAGACCAGATTGACGCAGTTTATACCGTCAAGGAACGTCTTGCCGGATCGTTTAACATCGGGGCCGGTTATTCGGGTGATGACGGAGTGGTGTTCCAAACGAGTATCGCGCACAGCAACGTTTTTGGCTCGGGCAACGGTTTGTCTTTGATGCTGAGCAGGAGCGATGTGATAAGAAATTTGAGTTTCTCATACTCAAATCCATACTTCACGCCGGACGGCATTAGCCGCAGTCTTAATTTATTCCTAAGGGAAATTGACACGGACAAAACCGTGCTGAGCAGCTATGTGGTCAATACGGCGGGGATGGGTCTGAGCTACGGCATTCCGCTGTCGGAGTACAGCATGCTGTCACTGGGGGGTACGGTGTCCAGCTCCGAGATCGGGCAGACAGTCATCGGATCCGTATCCAGCAGTCCCGCAGAAGTCAACGCGTTCCTGCAACAGTATGGCGACCGTTACGATCAGCTTTCTCTTAACATCGGTTATTTCTACGATACGCGCAACAGAAGTATCTTTGTCGACAGGGGAACGCTGCGAGCCATCAACCTTGAATGGGCGACGCCGGGGAGTGACCTCGAGTATTACAAAATCGACTATGCCGCCGATCATTACTGGCAGGCCTGGGGCAGGTCCGTTTTTCATATCGACTATAATGTCGGTATTGGAAGGGGGGTCGGCAATCTGGATGAGCTGCCGTTCTATGAAAAGTATGTGCTTGGAGGCATCAGGAGCCTGCGCGGATTTGAGGCGCGCAGTATCGGTCCCAGGGACAGTCGGGGCGCTCCCTACGGCGGCGATTTGCGTACGGCGGGTTCACTGGAGTTCATTTTTCCACCCTTGAGTGACCAGGGTTCGGCGAGAGTTCTGTTGTTCTACGATGTCGGTAATGTATTCAGAAAAGTGGAGGATTTCGATATCGACGACATGCGTTCGTCTATCGGTCTATCGATAAACTGGCTCGCCCCCGTCGGTGCAATGACGTTCAGCTATGCCGAGCCGATCATGAGGCAGCCGGGTGATGAAGTTGAGCGTTTTCAGTTTTCGGTGGGTGGAAATTTTTGAGAGAGGCGGCGGCCGGGTCATAACCCGGCAAACGGACTGAAAAAGCTTGTGGACGACAGTTGGTTTTTTATATAGTGGTCGCCCGTCTGAAAACCGGTTTTTTATCTAGATAAAACAAGGGGAACAGCATGAAGTTAAAGAGCAAGGTTACGATAGCGGTTCTGGCCGCAGTATTATTTGGCGCCACCTTTCCCGGGTTTGCCCAAACCGGCGACTTGAAGATTGGTTTTGTCAACTTGCAGGAATTGATGGTGAAAGCGCCGCAGGCGGCGGCGGCGATTAAAAAGGCGGAAAAGGAATTTACCGCGCGGCATGAAGAGTTGAGAGCTATCGGTACGGAGATTCAGGCCTTGCGCGAAAGGCTGGTGAAAGAGCGCATTACGATGAGCGACGATGCCCGGAAAAAACTTGAAGACGAGTTGCTCCGCAAGGAGCGGGATTTCCGTTGGAAGCAAACCATTCTGGATGAGGATGCGAAACTCCGCGAAAACCAGATTTCGACTGAAATCAGGGGACTTGTTTTCAAGGCAATTCTGGAAATTGCCAAACAGGACAAGTATGACCTGGTACTGACCGACGGCGTGCTTTATAAAAGCCCCCGGGTCGACCTGACGGCAAAAGTGCTGGCCGAATTGGAGAGAAACGCCAAGTAACGCCAAGTAACGCGCGGTAAAGATAATGGGATACACACTCGGCGAGCTTGCTGAAAAGTTTTCGGTGGAAGTGGCCGGTGACGCCGGAGTTGAGATTGATCGCGTTGCCGACATTCAATCCGCGACAGCGGGCAGTATCACATTTTTATCCAACAAGCGTTTTCGGCATTTATTGGCCGCAACGCAGGCGAGCGCCGTGATATTGTCATCAGATGATTTGAGCGTGTGTCCTCGACCTGCGCTGGTATCTGTAAATCCCTATGCTTTGTATGCCAGAGTAGCCTCACTGTTGCATCCCGACGAGGACATGCAGAAGGCTCCTTGCATACATCCAACTGCGGTCGTGGCCGCTGATGCCCGGATCGACGCCACAGCGACAGTCGCCGCTCATGCGGTTGTTGAAGAGGAGGTTACCGTGGGGGCACATACGTATATTGGCCCGGGGGTGGTAATCAAGCGTAGGGCCCGGATAGGCTCTTTTAGCAAGTTGTCCGCCAATATTACGGTTTGCACGGACTGTTGTATTGGCGACAGGGTTTTGGTGCATCCGTCCGCGGTTATCGGATCAGACGGTTTCGGGTTTGCCAATGAAAACGGTCGTTGGATCAAGATTCCGCAGTTGGGAAAGGTGATCATAGGCGATGATGTGGAAATCGGTGCCGGTGTGGCTATCGATCGGGGTGCAATCAAAGACACCGTTATCGAAAGAGGCGTTAAACTGGACAATCAAATACACATTGCCCATAACGTCAGGGTCGGTGCCGATACGGCAATGGCGGCGCAGTCCGGCGTTGCGGGAAGTACTCATATAGGAGCGGGTTGCGCGATAGGCGGCGCCGTGGGTATATTGGGCCACCTGGAGATTGCCGATAGAACCCATTTGAATGCTTTCTCGACCGTGACGCATTCGATAAGCGAACCCGGCGGCGCGTATGCCTCGGGTACTCCGCTGGAACCGGTTGAAAGCTGGCGCAGGAATTGGGCGCGCTTTAAACAGCTGGATGATATGAATAAGCGCATAAAGCGGTTGGAAAAAATCAATAACAAAAAGGCCTCATAATTTTTCAAGAGAGATGTGGGTATGGAAATCAATATACATGAGGTGATGAAGCGCATCCCTCACCGCTATCCGTTCTTATTGATAGACAGGGTTTTGAATTGCGAGCCGGACAAATCAATAACAGCGATAAAAAACGTCAGCGTGAACGAACCTTGTTTCCAGGGACATTTCCCGGATTACCCCGTTTTCCCCGGTGTTTTGGTGATCGAGGCGCTTGCTCAGGCGACGGGCATATTGACGTTTGTTACCATGGGGGGATACAACAGCAATGATACTGTCTTTGTGCTGGCCGGTGTCGATGGTGCCAGATTTAAACGCCAGGTGATTCCCGGTGATGTTATTACCGTTACTGCCGAAATTGCGCGTAAAACGCGTCACGTCTGGAAGTTTGCCACCCATGCTTCGGTGGAAGGCAAAACGGTCTGCTCCGCGGAAATTCTCGGTGCTCTCGCGCCGCGCACGTAGGGCATAAAAGAACATTGGGGATCGCCTTGAGGTTGGTTTGGAGATAGTGGGTTATGATCCATGAGACGGCAATTATCGATCCCTCGGCGAAAATCGCCGCTAATGTCGAAATTAGCGCCTATGCTGTCATTGGGCCCGATGTAGAGATCGGCGAACACACCTGGGTAGGTTCGCACGCGGTCATTAAAGGCCCTACGCGAATAGGCAGGTACAACAAGATTTATCAATTCGCTTCAATAGGCGAGGCCACTCAGGCGCTGGTGGAAAATCCCGAGAATGGACGACTGGAAATCGGTGACCGCAATGTGATTCGCGAGTACGCAACTTTGAATCGCGGTTCAGAGGCGCATGGGGGAGTCACAAAAATCGGCAACGATTGTCTGTTGATGGCCTATACCCATGTCGCCCACGATTGCATCCTGGGTGATCATATTATCTTTTCCAACGGCGCCTCGATTGCCGGTCATGTTCATATCGACGATTATGCCATCCTGGGAGGATTTACCATGGTTCACCAGTTTGTCCATATTGGTGCTCACAGTTTTTCCGGAATGGGAACCGCTCTGAACCGGGATGTTCCGCCTTACGTCACGGTTGCCGGTTATCCGGCCGTTGCCTATGGCATAAACAAGGAAGGGCTGAAACGTCGCGGGTTCGATCAAAGCGTCATTCGGGCTCTGCACAAGGCATTTATGCAGTTGGTCAAGTCGCGGCAAAAACGTGAAGACGCTGTCAAGGCAATCAAGCCGTTGATCAAAGAACACAAGGAAGTCGCCGGTTTTGTCGATTTCATACTCGACAGCGAACGCGGGATCGTCAGAGCCAACAGCAAGAGTGAGGCCGACTGATCTGCCGGCATTTTCTCCACTTAAGGAGCAACCCGTTGGAGAAAAAAGCTTTAATTAACAAATTAATACTTTTAGTCGCGGCGTATTCCTTCGTGCTGCCGGCGTTCGCGTCTGAAACTGACACTGTCCGGCATTACTCGTTCAAGATAGTCAATACTTACCCCCACGATCGTACTGCTTTTACTCAAGGCCTGGTTTATGAGGAGGGGTATCTGTACG
>DASVCP010000210.1:0-4884 GCA_036381555.1 Gammaproteobacteria bacterium | reverse complement strand
AACGTGACAGCTATGCCATTGAGGTCGTTCACCGGGTGGAGAATGGTTCAGAACAGGTCTGGCGGGGCAGCCAGTACCGTCAGCTGCAGCGCAATCACCTGGAAGAAGGGGGCAACCGGTTCCTCGTCACCTACACCGGAGCCGTTGTTTACAGTCCCGCGAAAAAATATCAGAAGATTGATCTTGAGAGCATCGCCGAAGTCCACCGGTGCGATTTGGCCAAAAACAAGAATAAGAAAGATCCCGAGTGCGGGATAGACAGTGGCTGGGTTGCCATGATCGAACATTACTTTTTGTCGGCCTGGATACCGCCGGAAACGGCAACCGCAAATACCTACTATACGCACTATGAGTCCGCCGCCGGTACGACGGGAAGTGAGCGATACACTATCGGAATTACATCGTCGCCGCAGTCCGTTTCACCGGGGCAGTCTCTGACGTTTTCCAGCCTTTTGTACGTCGGTCCCAAAGAGCAGCAACGGCTGGAAAAAATCGCTCCCGGCCTCAAGTTGACCGTCGATTACGGCTACCTGACAGTTATTGCGCAACCCTTGTTTTGGCTGCTGGACAAAATCCACTCGCTCGTCGGCAATTGGGGATGGGCCATAGTGCTGGTTACACTGCTCATCAAGTTGTTGTTTTACAAACTGGCGGAAACCAGTTACCGCTCGATGGCGAAAATGCGTCAAGTGCAACCGAAAATGATGGCCATTCGGGAACGTTATGCCGACGACCGCCAGCGACAAAGCCAGGCTATGATGGAGCTCTATAAGAAAGAAAAAATCAATCCGCTGGGCGGCTGTTTACCGATGCTGATTCAGATCCCCGTATTTATCGCGCTTTACTGGGTACTGTTGGAAAGCGTGGAATTGCGACAGGCGCCGTTCATCTTGTGGATACAGGACCTGTCGGTGAAGGATCCCTATTTCGTCTTGCCGGTAATCATGGGTGTTTCCATGTATTTTCAACAAAAACTGAATCCGGCGCCGCTGGACCCGGTCCAGGCAAAAGTATTTGCGGTGTTGCCATTTGTGTTTACCGTATTTTTTGCGTTCTTCCCCGCCGGACTCGTGCTCTACTGGGTGGTCAACAACGTCCTCACTATCGCCCAGCAGTGGTTCATTACCAACAAAGTGTTGAAGGAAAAATAGCACTATAAAAATAATCTAACCACAGAGGACACAGAGAGCACTGAGAATTTAAAAATGAGCCTCTGAATAACCCACATTTCCTTTGAAGATTATTGTTTAAAACTTCATTCGATAGTATCAGTCTCTTTTAACTCTGTGTTCTCTGTGCCCTCTGTGGTATATGGTTTTTCTTTATGAACCAGCCCGCTGACACCATTGCCGCTATCGCCACACCACCGGGCAAGGGTGGAATCGGCATCGTGCGGATTTCCGGGCCGAGGGTATCGGAAATCATGCAGGCGCTTTTTCACAAGCAACTGTCGCCGCGCCGGGCGGAATTGCTGCCGTTTAAAAATACTGCGGGCGAAACCCTTGATCGCGGCATCGCCCTGTTCTTCGAGGCACCGCATTCCTATACCGGCGAGGATGTGCTGGAGTTGCAGGGCCATGTTGGGCCCGTGGTGCTCAACTTACTGTTGCAACGCATTCTGGAACTTGGCGCGCGGCTCGCCGGGCCGGGAGAGTTTACCGAACGCGCTTTTCTTAACGACAAAATGGACCTGGCCCAGGCCGAAGCGGTGATTGACCTGATCGAAAGCAGTTCGGAACAAGGCGTCAAGGCGGCCGCCCGCAGCCTGGAGGGGGCTTTTTCCGGCGATGTTCAGCGGCTTTTGGCCAAGCTTAAGCATGTAAGAATGTATATCGAAGCAGCACTGGATTTCCCCGAAGAAGAAATTGATTTTCTTTCCGACGCACATCTCCATAAAAACGTAGCTGGCTTGTGCGGGGAAATTGATAGCGTGCTGGAATCAGCCCATCAAGGTCGCCTGTTGAAGGAAGGGTTGAGCATAGTAATACTCGGCAGGCCCAATGCCGGAAAGAGCAGTCTTTTGAACCGGCTGGCGGGCAGGGATTCCGCGATCGTCACCGAATTCCCCGGGACAACCAGAGATGTCCTAAGGGAACATATCCATATTGACGGACTGCCGTTGCACATAATCGATACGGCGGGATTACGCGACAGCGACGATCCGATCGAACAGGAAGGCGTCAAGCGAGCCTGGAAGGAAGTGGAGAAAGCCGATCGGGTACTGTTGCTGGTCGATAACCGGCTGGGACTCGGGCCGGTCGAAGAAAGGATACTCGAACGCATTCCGGCAATGCTGCCCGTCGACATCATTCATAACAAACTCGACCTGCACGGTGAAAAACCTTTCCTATCGAAAACGCCACGTGGTGTTGTTGCCGGCTTGTCGGTAAAAACCGGCGAGGGATGGCAGCTGTTGACCGATCATCTCAAAAAAAGCGTCGGTTATGAACAAACCGCTGAAAATCAGTATTCGGCGCGCCGGCGCCATATTGAAGCACTAAAAACGGTAAAAATATGCGTTAACGGGGCGCAACAACGCTTGATGGAAGGCGCCGGCGAGCTGGCGGCGGAAGAACTACGCCTGGCCCAGGAAGCCTTGTCCCGGGTTACCGGGGAGTTCAGCAGCGATGACTTGTTGGGGGAAATCTTTTCCAATTTTTGTATCGGCAAATAAGGCCGCTAACATAACAACTCACCTGGCGGGAAAAGCAGGAAATGCAGGAAACAGTGTTACTGATGCTGTCTATTGAACCCCTGATCTGGAAAGAAATCGGGACCGCGACCGCCTGTGGCGTTATTCTGGGTTTCGAACGCCAGTTGAAAGGCAAGCCGGCCGGCATGCGCACCAGCATTTTGATATGCCTGGGAACGTACATTTTTGTCAAACTTGGCTCCAGCGTGGCGGGCGATTCGACCGGGGCGGTACGTGCGGTTGGCCAGGTCGTCACGGGAATAGGGTTTCTGGGAGCCGGTGTAATCCTGGCTCGGGACGGTATCCTGCAAGGCGTAACTTCGGCGGCCGTCATCTGGATACTGGCCGCGCTGGGCGCAATGATCGGACGGGGTTATTGCGGGGCACCGATCATGGTTACATTGTTGGTGGTGATTGTGTTAACGGGCGTAGACCAACTGGAGAAAACCTTCGGCTCATTGCGCAAAGGGGTACATGCCAAAATCGACGGACAGACAAATCCTCCTCTCGACAAGTGAAAAAGCACAGCTTACACGCGCCTGCCTCAGCACGGCCCTGCATTTTGGACCGGCTTTTAACGAAGTATCAGAGTAAATCAGAGGTTCCTAAAGTCAAATCGGGTGGAACCAGTTCGCAAAATCCGGGTATTCCCACGGATAACCGGAACAGAAGCTAATACAATATGTCCGAATTCCGTATTAGCCCTGTTGGAGCAGTTTGTGATGAGTCTAACCCGCTCGATTTCTTTTCTGTCAGTTGCTTTAGCCGCCTCGTTGCTGGTTGCGCCCGCCAGCCGGGCTGAAAGCGGCAGTTACCGGAATCCCAGCATCAACGAAAACTTCCGTAATGGCAGCATGCTGGTCGAATATGAAATGTACGAAGACGCAATAACCTACCTGCTCAAAGCCGACAAGGAAGAACCAAATAACGCCGACATCAACAACCTGCTTGGCTTCAGCTACCGTAAATTGGGGCAGTACAACAAAGCCAATCACTATTACCAGAAAGCCCTGCGTATCGACCCCAAGCACCGGGGTGCACTGGAATACCTGGGTGAACTTTACCTGGAAACCAACCAGTTGAGCAAAGCCAAACAACAGCTCGCACGGTTGGACGAAGTCTGCCTCCTGCGTTGCGATGAATACAATAAGCTAAAGCAGGCGATTGAGGCGACAACCCGCCGGATGGCCGAAGAGCAATAAATTATCCTCGCGCGGTCGGCTCTGCCAAAAAAGGGCGGATTTCGTTACAATCCGCGCCATGTCCAGACCTTCCGCAACCCTGAATTCCGACATTCGCTATGACGTGATCGTTATCGGCGGTGGTCATGCCGGCACCGAAGCGGCGCTGTCAGCGGCGCGCTCTGGCGCGAAAACCCTGCTGCTGACCCACAGTATCGAGACGCTGGGCCAAATGAGTTGCAATCCCGCCATTGGCGGCATCGGCAAAGGGCATCTGGTCAAGGAAATCGATGCACTGGGCGGCGCTATGGCGAAAGCGGCCGATCTGGCCGGCATTCAATTCCGGATCCTAAATGCACGCAAAGGGCCGGCGGTCCGCGCTACCCGCGCACAGGCGGATCGGACGCTGTACAAACAGGCAATCCGTTCACTGCTCGAGAATCAGCCGAATCTGAAAATCTTTCAGCAGGCGGTGGATGACCTGATTGTCGAAAGCGGCTGTGTACGAGGCGTGGTAACCCAGATGGGCTTGAAATTCCACGCTCAGGCCGTTGTATTGACCACGGGCACGTTTCTGGGCGGCAAAATTCATATCGGTTTGAAGAACCATGCCGGAGGCCGAGCCGGCGACCCCCCTTCAATCGCCCTGGCACAACGTTTGCGCGAGCTGCCCTTGCGCGCTGGACGGTTGAAAACCGGCACACCGCCTCGCATTGATGCCCGCAGCGTCAATTTCGAAGGCTTGCAACCCCAGCCCGGCGATGAGCCGACCCCGGTATTTTCCTTCCTCGGTTCACGTGATGAGCACCCGCGCCAGGTGTGTTGTTACATCACCTATACCAATGAACGGACCCACGACATTATCCGCAATGGATTGGACGAATCCCCCATGTTCACAGGCGTAATTGAAGGCGTCGGCCCGCGCTATTGCCCTTCGATTGAAGACAAGGTGCACCGGTTTGCAGACAAGGACCGCCACCAGATTTTTATCGAGCCGGAAGGCCTGAATAC
>DASVCP010000209.1:0-14046 GCA_036381555.1 Gammaproteobacteria bacterium | reverse complement strand
AGATGCGGCTTCCTGAGGCCGGCATTGTTGCCGGTTTTTATGACCCTCTCCCCATCGGGGAGAGGGTTTTGGTTCGGAAAAATTTCTTACTCCATCGCGCTTGCTGTCTTGGCTTTTCTCGCCAACTGAATGAATTCGGTGCGGTAACCGAACGCGTCGTCGCCCTTGGTTTGCTGCGCCAGCGCAATGACGTCGTCGTAATCGAATTCGCCGGTGTACTGCCCGCCTTTCAGCAGCTGGGCGAAGCCGGCGACCGCGGCGGCGAAGCCGGTTTCGCGTTTGATCCAGCCGGCCTGTTTGCCGCCGGCGACGGACAAATCATGTTGTTTGCCGATGGGTTGTGTGATTAACTTCGAGGTGCTTTCGTCCGGCAGCTTGTAACGCAGCTTCAGGAAGGCGTATTCCCCGCTCAATTTTTCGGTTGCCGGTGTTTCACCTTTCCCGGCATAACGACTCTCGTCGATCAACCGGGCCTTGGAACCGGCCGGCGTAATTTCATACAGCGCCGTCACGCTGTGGCCGGCGCCGATATCGCCGGCGTCAACCGCATCGTTGTTGAAATCCTCACGGTTCAGGTGCCGGGTCTCGTAGCCGATCAGGCGATATTCCGCGACGGTGTTCGGGTTGAATTCAACCTGGATCTTGACATCCTTGGCGATCGGGAAGAGGGTGGAGGTCGCTTCGTCGACCAGCACTTTCTGCGCTTCGCTGAGGGTATCGATATAGGCCGCCACGCCATTGCCGTTTTGCGCCAGCGTCTGCATCATGTGGTCGTGGTAATTGCCCTGCCCGAATCCCAGCACCGACAGGAAAATGCCCTTGTCGCGCTGGCGTTCGACGAAGTCCTGTAACTCCTCGCGGTTGGTGATGCCGACGTTGAAGTCGCCGTCGGTCGCCAGGATCACGCGGTTAATCGCCTGCTTGTCGAAATGCGCCTCGGCCAGTTGGTAGGCCAGCCGGATACCTTCCGCGCCCGCGGTCGAGCCGCCGGCTTCCAGGCGTTTCATGGCGTCGACAATCTTTTGCCTGTCTTTCACCTTGGTCGGTTCCAATACGGTGCCCGCCGCGCCGGCATACACGGCGATCGCCACGGTGTCTTCCGGGTTCAGGCTCGTCAGCAGCAGTTCCATCGACTGCTTGACCAGCGGCAGCTTGTCGGGGCTGTTCATCGAACCGGACACGTCGAGCAGGAACACCAGGTTGCTGCGCGGTTTCCTGGCCGCGTCGATTTCGTAACCCTTGATGCCGATGTGCAACAGTTTTTTGCCTTCGGCCCACGGTGAATCGTGCACCGCCACAAACGCCTTGAACGGTTCTTTTTTGCTGTCCGGCAGCGGGTAGTCGTAATCGAAGTAGTTGATCAGTTCTTCGATGCGCACCGCGTCTTTCTGCGGCAGCACGCCGTGATTTAATTGCCGGCGGACGAAACTGTACGAGGCCGTGTCCACGTCCACCGAGAAAGTCGACACCGGTTCCTCGGACACCAGCTTGACCGGATTGATTTCGAAGTCTTCGAATTGGTCGCGGCCTTCGTCCCGATAATACTGGCTCGGGACGTCTACATCGCTGTCCGGGGCCATGCGAAGGCGCATCAGGGATTCGGCATTGCCTTGACCGGAAGACTTCCCAATGTCTTGCGCTGTGATGGCGGAAACCGTGCCTTGAGCCTCGCGTTTCATATCCATTGATTTTTCCAGACTTGAGCGGATGCCCGCTACGATCACTTCCTCCTCGCGGGCTTCGGCGGGCGACGACGGTTCGGGGGCCGGTTGGATTCGAAGCGCGTTATCCTTGTCTTCGCGAAGTTGCCTGTTTTCCGCGATGTTGGATTCCCGTTCGAGCCGGATCGGCACGGGCTCGACAATAATCTCGGGCAACTCGGGCAATGGATCATCCAGCGAACCCATGTACTGTGAAAATACGCCCAATGCGATCAGGCCCACGCAGGCCGTCGACATGCCGGCCACCAGGATACGTTGATAATAGGTCATGGTTGTTCTCCTACGATTCGTGTCGGTACTGGTCGTAGGACGAAGCCGTTGCCATAATCCTTGGAAAAAACTTTTCGGTTGGCGCGCCCTTTCTTCCTGGTAAGCGCGGAATTCGGCCACGGCCAGCTTGATCGCCCGCTGTTTGGCGACTTCGTCAACCGGCGGCTCGATACCGCTTAGCGCCTTGGACAACCGTTTGTCTTGAATTTTGTCGTCATCAGTCATAAACCGCCCCCTGTTCGAACAAGAGGTTGAGTGTCTTTCTGGCTTCATGCAGTCGCCAGGATACCGTGCTTTCCTTCACGCCCAGGATTTTGGCCGCCTCGCCGTGCGTCAGGCCTTCGGCGTGCACCAGCAGGATTGTTTCCTTGATGCCGTCGGGAAACGAGTCCAGTTTCACCAGCACCTGCCAGGCCAGGACTTTGTTTTCGGCCGCCTCGCCGTCACCGGCAATATCCGCGTGCTGATCGATGTCGTCCGCATGCGTGAGGCGGCGCTGGCTTTTGCTCCAGTCCTTGGCGCAGTTGATGACCAGCCGGTACAGCCAGCTGGTAAAGGCGGCGTCGAAGCGGAACTGCCCGATAGACCGCGCCAGTTTCAGGCAGGCCTGCTGAGTCACGTCCTCGGCGTCCTCGCGGTTGCCGCACCATTTGTAGGCGAACTTGTACAGGGTGTCGTAGCAGGCGCCGAGCAGTTGTTCGAACGCCCGGGCGTCGCCGTTTTGCGCCTGCTTGATCAGCGCCTCGTCATGCATGTCATGGACCTTTCAGGCCTTTTTGAGTAAGACGGCGGTCAGACGGGAATCCTTGGGGTGAAATCGGAATTTTCTTTATCGATGGCATCCGGCAGGCGGGCATTCTTCAATGCAGGCAGCATTTTTTGTATTTTTTACCGCTGCCGCAGGGGCAGGGATCGTTACGGCCGGGACGCGATTCCGCGTGAGCGGGCGAACGGGCCGGCATGGTTTTTTCCCGGCGCGCCAGCCAGAAAGCGTGAATTTCGCGCACGTTTTCCGTGACGGCCTGTTTGAGACTTTCAACTTCCTCGTCGTTCATCTTGTCGAGCACTTCCCAGCCCCTGTCACTGACAAACATCAGCACCGGCATCAGCAGCTCGGTGATTTCCTCGCCACCCGCGTTCCAGGCATCCATCGACAGACCCACGCCCCGCATGTAGCCGTGACACCACTCATCGACGATGATGTGCGTTTTGCCCTTTACTTCGCGTTCGTGGAACATGGGTTCGAAATCGTGGGGCTGTTCCATCAATGCGGCGACGATACCGTTCATGTGGCGCATCATCAGCATAAGAATTTCCTCGAATTCTTTTTCGTTTTTCCACTCGGGTTCAAAATCGCCCCATACCGCCGGCAGCCACTGCGAGGGTTGAACCACCACCGGCCCGCTGACCACGGCCGTCAACAGCCCGTCCAGTTCCGATATGTCAAGGACGCCTTCGTCCTTACCGGTGGTGTCCTCGTTTTCATCGATGCGGTCAATTAGAAACCGGTCGAGCCTGTCCAGTTCGTCTTCGTTGAGCGGAGCACCGGGAATCTTCATAAAATGTCGTTGCTTCAAGGTTGGACAATATGCACGGAATTTCACCGTGCCGGGAATAATCGTTCGTAAGGATTTGCGGGGGTGGCCTTGACGGCGAGGCCCGTTAGCGAGCGATATTCCGCGACCTGGCGAAAGCGCCTATTCTGGCAAAAAAACCGCTTCGTGTCCGCCTATAATAAGTTTTCTTCCTTATTACCCTCTCCCTCGGGGAGGTAGACTCGTGCTCCTGCTGAATCTGCATTTCCGCCATCCATGGCGGTCAGGGCAGGGTAAGGGGAAGCAAGCTCTTTTCGCATAATAAGTTTTCTTCCTTATTACCCCCTCCCTCAGGGAGGGAGATTTTGTACTGTGGTGTCCGACGACCGCCAAGGATGGTGGCAGATTTTGTTCCAGACAAAATCTGCATTTCCTCCTTCCATGGAGGTCAGAAGTGCAGAAAACGTATGGAATGGGTTCCTGCCTGCGGACACGTAACAGTAACGGTCAGGGGCCAGGGTGAGGGAAAGCTTTTTAAACAGAAAGGTCTTCTTCCTTGTTGGGAGCAGGTTGGGGTTCACCGCCGCTCCCCCGGCCCGTGATAGAGGTTAAAGCTTCTTCCCCGCCAGTGTCGGGACCTTGTCGGTCCGCGTTTCCAGTTTCAGGTAACTGATCAACCGCACGCTGCCTTCTTCATGCAGCGTCTCGTGTATCCATCTCACGGCCTTGAGGATGTTTTCCAAATCGCCCTCGATGTTGGTGCCCGAGGCGTGCGTTTCAACGATGAAGTCGTAACACTTGAGCATCTCCACCACGCGGGCGATTTCGCGGCGAACGGACACGCCGCTGCCGAGCGGTACGACTTGCAGTTCAGCGGTGGCTTTCATTTTGATCTCCCGGTGAAACAATTAAAACTCGATTTCACCGACCACATACTCGTCTTCTTTGTTCTCAAGTTCAAGGGTCAGAACCTTTTTTTTCTCGTTCTCGCGTGCATAGTTGGTGTAAACGTCCACCAGGACTTTCACCGCGCCGGTGGGCACGATACTGCTTGATCCGTAGTAATGCACTTTGACAAGGTACTTTCCTTTGACGGCTTTTCTGAGCAGATATTCTTCGGGACCGAAACCCGTGATAATATCGCGCGAAACATGGCCGCCGATTGCAGTCAGGGGATTGTCGTACTTTGCGGTTTCGCCGGTCGGTTCGATCAGCCACAAGTCGATATCCACGTTGTCCGCGTGCCAGGATGCGACCACTCGCAGGTCGACGTCCAGCCGCTTTATCAGCCGCTTGTCGATATCGAAATCGTCGATGCCTAACGATCGACATTTGGCGATGAGCCGGTTGATCTCCACGAGTGCGACCAGTGCGATCTCTTCGCGGTCCTCCCACGACCACGGTTTGAGCACAACGTGATAAAGCAGATCCAGTGCGCGCAGGTAATCCTGCCGGGCGGTTTGAACGGATTTCCGGTCGCGGGAATTTTGCAACTGCCGGTCTGCCCGCCGTGCGAGCACAAGCGCAAGATCCCGGTGCGATTGCGGTTCCGCGGCCTGGTCCCGCAGCACGGATTCGAGGATGTCGATTGCCGGATCGAGTTCGCCGTATTCGATCAGTTTGTAACCCATAATCCGCCTGGTGGTGTAATCGCTTGTATCCAGTTCGGCCAGGTTCGAGAGCACCTGCAGGGCCAGCTCGTGCTGTTTTTTATTTCTCAAAAAATCGGCGACTTCGATGTAGTAGGCGGGCAAATCGCCGTGTTCTTCCCGCAGTTCGAGGTATTTGTCGAAGTACGCCTGTTCGCCGGCCTTGTCGAGCTCGGTTAAATAAACCCTGTCCGGGCTCCAGGGTTTTACGATGATCCTGGGACCGGTCGGTCCTATGGGCGCACTGGCGCGGATGCCGCTGACGATGACCTCTTGAAGCGCGCTCTCATCAGCCGCGCCCGGCGCGGAAACCCCCGGTATTCTTTGCAGGCTTTCAGGCCTCGACAGCTGTTGATCGCTCGCCGTTTCTGACGGAATTTCAGCCGCAGACCCCTGTTTCTCACTGACTTTGGCTTTCCGGCTGAAATCAGTTTGCCACCATTCCACCAGTTTGCTCCAGCTTTCCAATATGTCGTCAAAATGCTCTTGTTTATTCAGAGTCCGCGCCTCAACTATCTCGTGATATTCCTGCAACCATTCCTGTTTAGAGGCAGGCGGTTCGATTCCGTATTCTGCGTACTGTTCGGGGCTTTCCAATACCAGCAATGAGGTGTAAGGGCTGAGTACGCCGTGTTGCCGGCTTGTTTCGATAATGGCCTGCCGGTCGGGTACCGCCGTATGCAGCAGAGAGTCGATTTTGTTTTTCGCCCAGAGCAGGCGCGCGTTCTCGGAGGTTGGCGCCCAGGCCTGTTTCAGTTCGAAGGTTTCGCTATGAACAATGTTCCTGCCGGTGCCGTAGCCCAGCGTGATGCTGACCTGGGGAGAGACCAGTCGTCCGGCGAATCGCAGGTAGCCGTTGCCGGGCTTGAAACCGTCCATGTATATTTCTTCCGCGCCCTTGTGATTTTGCGACACAGACAACAATCGAAAGGGCTGGGCGCCGATTCCGGCCGCGATGGTTTCCGGCGTTGCTTCATTGAGAGCGAAGTAATCGCCGTTGGATTGCGCCGCCAGGTATTCGAGATAGGGACGCCCGGCACTGCCCGAGTCGATAATATACAAAGGGCAGGGCGGTGTGACATTTCGGCTGCCGTGATTGATCTGTCCGTCGGTAAACAACAGGCAGTAATCGTTGTTCTCATGCAACGGCGTCCGCAACGCGGCTTCGAGATTGCTGGCGCCGTCATAGCGCACCGCCTGCAAGTGATCGATGAGCGGCCCGGCATCGCCGTTGAGCGTGAACGTTGTTTTTTCCTCGCCGCGGTTCCTGAACACCACCACATCCACGGTCAAGCCGCCAGTACCGCCGCCAGTACCGATATCATCGACCAGCTTTTCCAAAAGCTGCAGCTCTTTGGCGGTGTCCGCCCGCCCGCGCGACATCGACGCATCCCAGTACACCGTTATATGCTCCAGGGCAATCCGCTCTGTTGTCGGCGGCGAGCCGGTATAATCGTCGATCAGAAAGTAGTAATCGCCCGTGCTGCTTTGCTCGACCAGAACCCGATCGCGTTTTTTTACCCCGTTCCGAATCCGCAAAACGCCGTCCATGTCGATGTTTTGCCAGCGGCCGGCGGCAGAGTATCCGTTTTGATTTCGTACGAGCCTGGCGCGCATACTCTTGGGATATTTGATCGACGGAGGTTTTTTGGCATTACCGATCCCAATTGAAAGCGAAACGTCTTTTATGCGTTCTTGGTATTGCAGCGGCAACGCATACGGCTGTTCGGCCATATCGGTGATGAACTCCAGGCGGAATATGCGCTTGTTGTTTTCGGGCACCGGATAAACGCTGACGGAAAACGTGTCGCCGCCCTTCGCTTCCAGCAACCCCGGATCGATCATCCGGCTGACAATCGATTCATATGTGTACCTGGCAAGCTGCTTTTCGACATAAACGCCGTCGACCATTTCGCCCATGATGTCGAGTGCGTAACCGGTGACGATGGAATTCGGCGGCAGGGGAATCAGAACGTCGGCCTGAGCCTCGGTGGCCGTCGGATTGAAGATGGACAATTCGATCCGGGTGCGGGCCAGCATGCCGTGGATGTTCACCGCGATATCGGCATGTCCGATTTGCAGGGCGACCTTGTCGGAGCCGTTTTCATCCCGCATATCCCGCCCCAGCAGACGGATTTCTCCGGTGTCGGCCTGCGACAGATTGATACCCGCGCTCAACAGCAGGAAGAAAAAAAACTTTTTCATGATTTTCTACCTTTGCTATGGCAGCCCTGTCCGCCCTTAAAAAAGCATAGCGGCTATTTTCCCGCTGTCAAACTCCATTACCCCGCCGCTGGCATAATGCCGGGTTGCTCCGGCATTATTGTTCCGCGGACTGCTGCGTCAGCCGGTCGTAATCCACGGCCAGCCGCGATGTCTGCTCGACCGGAGTAAAACCTTTTTCCAGCAGGGCCTGTTCCAGTCCCGGCATGTGCAGCGCGCCCCAGGGGATGACGATGCGGTTGTAGTAACGTAAGGCTTTGTCGAGGTAATCGAGAACCACTGCGTTGCGCTTGTCGATAATTTCGCTCATGACCCGCTTCTCTTTTTCCGGTGTCATGTTTTCGGAATACCAGTTCATGTAGTCGACCAGCCCGTCAACGAACGATTCGTCGCGGTTGAACAGCTCGCCGACCTGCCGGATGAATGCCCGCGCATCTTCGGATAAATCCTTCACGTCGATGTCGGCGCGCACAAACAGCGGGTCATCGGTTTCGCCGGCATAATCGTCGAGTTGTTCCGGTTTAATCAGTTTGCCGTGCAGGGCCATGTTTTCCTGCGTGTCCAGGCCGATCAGGTCGGCCATTTTGGAATAAGAGGGAAAGTCGCTGAGCAGGTTGGTATTGTCGGTAACCCCTTCGGCCAGCACCATGGTGTTGTCCGCGCGCAGGGACTCGCTGATCTCACGGTAATACTCCCGGCTGCCGATATGAATCATCGCCATCAGGTGGATCTGTTTGTCGCCGCGCGTGTAAGTCCGTTCCTGCAGGTACAAACCTTCGGAACCGAGTTGCATGAAACCGGCGGTCTTGTGGTCCAGGTACAGGTAAGCCGACGAGCCCAGCAGCATCACCAGCACAACCGGCACCAGCACTATGTTGGCCGAGGCGAACCAGACCGTGTTCTTCCACCGAAACGCCGGCCGTTCGAAAAACGCCGGCGGCAGCAGCCAGTGGCCGTCCGTGACGTGTTTTACCCAAAGAAACGCACAGCCGCTGAGCAGCAGCTGCAACAAACTCAAGACAAGCAATATTCCGTGACCTTGAAAGAAAATCGGCAACGGTAAAAAGCCCAGGCCGGCCCACGCCGCCAGCAGGGTCAGCGGCAGCAATATACGCTTCGGCGGACGGCTGTCCACGGCCAACGACACGTATACCGCGATACTCAGCAGGAAAACGCCGACACCCACAAGGTTTCGCAGCGGTCCCAGCAGCTGCACGCCCGACAGCACCGCGATCAGGTCGTCGACTGTCGAAAGCGCGGCGTCAATCGCATAAGCGATCAGGAAAAAGTTGATGAAGTTTCTCATGAATTGTTGTCTGTAGTCGTGCGGAACAGCATGGTGTATTCCGCCTGGGTCACCGGCCACAGGATTGTGGTTTGGACCGCGGTTATTTCAATTTATTGATCGCTTCCTGCAACTCGGCCTTACGGCGGGCGGTGGAGGGGTGTGTGCTCAAAAAACTGCCGCCGCCCCCGCCGGCTTTCTTTTCCAGCGTTTCAATCGAACGCAGCATCGCCCGCGGGTCCTTGCCCTGCTTGTGCAGCATATTCACCGCAAAGCGGTCGGCTTCCAGTTCGTCCTCTTGCGAGAAACGGGCGTTGATGGCCTGGTGCGCCAGCGCGCCCAGTTGCGAGGCGGTCAGTTCGCCGAGCGTGCCGCCGGCGCTGGCGGCCGCCTCGAAGGCGGTGCTGGTGAGAATCTGTTTGCGCATCTGTTCGTAACTGTGCTCCAGCGCCACATGCCCGACCTCGTGGCCGATCACCGCGTAAACCTGATCGTCCGGCATTGCGTCCAGCAAGCCGGAAAAGACCCGCACAGTGCCGTCGGCCATCGCAAACGCGTTGATTTCGGGGGAAAGATACACTTTGAAATTCAGATTCATGCCGTTGTAGCGACGCATGTCGCGCGTGAGCCGCTCCAGTCGTTGCGCATAATCGCTGTTGGAGTCGGCCACCGTGAACTTGGCATCCAGTTCCTTCGCGGCCGCCGCCGACATTTCCTTCACGTCATCCTCGTCAATCGTGCCCGCCGCCAGCAGTCCCATACCCACCACCGCCGCGGTGCCGGCATTGAAACCGCCGTCGCTGGAACAGGCGGAAACCCCCAGCAGCAAAACCAATATCCAGTTACCCAGCTTGCGAATCATCCTTATCCTCCTAAAACAAACCGTCTCCTTAGACCCCCTCTCCCTCCGGGAGAGGGCGGGGGTGAGGGGATTGTTGGCATGCAGCATCAAATCACCTTAGGTGCATCGCCATTCCCGGCCAGTATACTCCCGCAAACATCAACGAGAAAATCCAGCCATTGCCGGTCATAGGCAGTATACTCGCCGTTTATTCATCCTGCGGCAACACTATGAAATTACTGGTACGCAATCTTGCCCGCACCTCCACCGAGGTCGAACTCCGGGAAATGTTCTCCACCTATGGCAAAGTGCAGTCCTGCAACCTGGTGCTGGACAAAACGACCCATCTTTCCAAAGGCTTCGGCTTCGTTGAAATGCCCAGTCCGGGCGAAGCCAAGGCGGCCATGAAGAACCTTAACGGCATGGTACTGGCGGGCAATAAAATCCGGGTGAAGAAAGCGGAAATAAAAACTCCTGATTGACTTGATATTCCATTAAAACCCCTGCATTAAAGTGCAAGACAACTGAGGGACAGGCGGGCGATTCGTCCCCGGAACCGGTTATTTGTCACACCCGCCGTCAGGACTCAATGCACTATGATAGTATTTGGCGTCCCCAGAAGAAGCGCCAGTAGGAGCACCCCATGAAAACCCTGATGATCGCCTCGTTGCTGTTATTCACCGCCGCCGCCCAGGCCGAACCGCAATGCCCGGAGTGGTTGCAACAGGAAATGACCAAACTGCATTCCAAGGACACGCTCGACCTGTGCGAACTTACCGGCGGCAAGGTCGCGCTGATCGTCAACACCGCCAGCGACTGCGGCTATACGCCCCAGTTCAAGGGCCTCGAAGCGCTGTACAAACAATATAAGGATAAAGGTTTGGTTATCATCGGTTTTCCCTCCGACAGCTTCAACCAGGAACGCGACGACGCGGCCGAAACCGCCGAAGTCTGTTACGTCAACTACGGCGTCACCTTCCCGGTGACCGCCGCCTCGCCGGTGAAAGGCGAACAGGCCAACCCGGTGTTCCAGCACCTGAACGCGAAACTCAAAGAACCCCAGTGGAATTTCAACAAGTACCTCATCGATCGCCACGGTAAACCGGTCAAGCACTACGAATCGGGCGTCAAGCCGGATGACAAGGAATTGACCGCGGCGATTGAGGCATTGTTGTAACCGCTTCGGTGGGCGGCGCCCACCCTGCGTCTGGGTGACAGGTTCTGACCCCACGCCGTGTTTCTTGACGCATTAATGCTCATGCCAAACCAAGCCGGCAGTAGGGTGGGCATCGCCCACCGAAAAACTCAAAATGGAAACCCTCGTAGATACAAGATTGGGCTGAGCGCAAAAGTACAGTCTCCATCAGTCAAAAAACAAGCTAGCGCCCGGAGGAGAAGATCGCCTGCAAAAGCGCGTTCATGTTGTCCTGGTGAATCATGATGATCTGCAGCGACTTGATGGTCTTGAACCAGCGCCTGCCTTTCTGGCTGACGTCAAAATCGAAAAGATCGGCGGTGGTGTACAAAATCTTTTCCTGGATCAATCCCGCTTGCAGCAGGTGGTCGCGTGTTACGTGATACATTTTCATAAAGGCATCCAAGTCAACATAGCCCAGCGCCTCCAATGTGGCCTGTTTTTCCCCGCGTTCCTGAAAGTACTGCATATCGAGCGACATAATCTCTCCGGGAATTGATGTTCGACGTGAACGGCGTAAAGCATCGCCGCAATGAGATGTGGGTTTGGTGCATGGATAGCCCTGTGTTGATTTTTGTTTGTCATCCGGGAGCGATGCTCCCGGTAAAGCGGTAGCCCGTTACTGTTTCAGGAAACCTCTTCTTCTACTCTTGTTGTTGAAGCGACCTTCGCTAAAGGATAGCGATAATTCGCGCGTTGTCAATCGGGAGGTGAGAGCAATTTTCGGCAGGCGTTTTTTCCTTATTGCGCCCGCAAGCGCCTATGGTCGCCGGGATTTAATAACGTCTGCGCAAAGGTTTGAGGCACTCTATTATCGAGGTTTTAACGAGGGAGTCATGCCGGTAGCCTGGCTCAAAATGTGGTTTTTTAGATTGAATTCATCTAAATTTCATAAAAGTTATGTATTTCGATCCGGAATGAATACCAGGTGTTGAAGCGACAAAATGGCTGGACGGTACATTTTTCATTTGGCATTCCCGGTTGCCGATCTGGAAGCTTCCAGGCGGTTCTATGTCGATGTCCTGGGGGCGAGTATAGGGCGGGAAAACGCCGAGTGGCTGGACATCCTGCTTTGGGGGCACCAGATAACCCTGCATTTGCGGCCGGACGAAGTGCTGCCGCTCGAACGCCAGGGCAAGCGTCACTTTGGCGTGGTGTTGCCATGGGCGAAGTGGCAGAGACTGGTGCAGCGCATCGCAGCCGGAAGCGCCTCTTTTTATAAAAATCCCGAAGTGTTTTTCGAGGGCGCCGAACAGGAACAGGCAAAGTTCTATCTCAAAGACCCGGGCAACAACATCATTGAGATCAAAGCGTATCGGAACTTCGGCGCCACGTTAAAACAGAACGGCGATAGGTACAACTATGAGCAGACATAGCAATTCACTCAACGAGGAAAAATGAATGTTTGCAATAAGTTTATCCGCAGGAAGTTTAACAACGGCTTTAGCCGATGCCGGCGCTAAAACGCCCGTGCCCGGCGGTCGTTCGGTTTAAAGCCGTGCTAAGTCCCTACGATCCGGCCTGGGCGTCGGAGTTTGCTGAGCTTCAGGCCGTTTATGTCAGCGCATTGAGTGGCCTGGCGCTGCGGATAGAGCACGTTGGCAGTACGGCGGTGCCCGGTCTGCCGGCCAAGCCTGTCCTCGATATCGACATTGTCATTCAGAGCTATTCGGTGTTCCATGAAATCATAAACGCGCTGGAGTTGCTTGGTTACCAACATTGCGGAGACCAAGGTATTCCCCAGCGTGAGGTATTCAAGCCGAAGGGCGTCATTGCTCCTTTCGTTGCATCGAGGACGTTCATGCGCCATCATCTGTATGTGTGCCCCGAGTCGTCGCCGGAATTGCGGCGACATATCCGTTTCCGGGACATGCTTCGCGCCCGGCCCGACCTGAGGCGGGAATATGAGACGATAAAACTCGGTATTGCGCATCGCGCCGGCGGCGATAGGCGCAGGTACGCGGAAATCAAAGAGATCGAATGCCGTGAGTTCGTTGAACGTGTATTGGGGCAGGCCGAACAACCGCATGCAAAGCCGCAATAAATTACTCGCATGATTCGATTCCATAAATCGCTTGCCGGAGTATTCGTGAAAAAGGCCATATTTATCGCGTTTTTATTCCTTCATGACATTCAGGCATATGGCGGGGGCTATAAAATCGACGAAGTGGAATTTGTCAGCCGTGGAGACAGGCTGTCCGGATCGATCGTGTTTCCTGTCGATAAAAAAATACATTCGGCGGTGGTGTTTGTGCATGGCTCGGGCGAACAGACGAGAAGTATGTGGGCGGCGGAGCGTTTCGCCGGCGAAGGCGTAGCGGCTTTGGTCTACGATAAACGCGGCGTCGGCAAGTCGGGTGGTGAATACGAAAGCGAGCAGAGCGTCGGTGAAAAGAATATCGTGCTGTTGGCGGACGATGCGGTGTCGGCCCTGAATGCGCTTTCTAATCACCCCGCTTTAAAAGGCGTGCCTTTGGGTTTGACGGGCATCAGCCAAGCGGGCTGGATTGTTCCGCTGGCCGCGGAAAAAAGCGATGCCGTTAATTTTATGGTTCTGTGGAGTGGCCCTGTCTGCCGGGTAAGCGAGGAAGACATTTTCAGCAAATATACCGCCGACCTGGATGGCAGGAGAGTTCCAAGTTATGCCGAAGCGTTAAATTCAAGAAAGGTGAAATATATCTGGCCCGCTTTCCTGGGGAAAGACTCGGACCCGAGCGAAAGCCTGGCGAAACTTGCAATTCCCGGTCTTTGGGTGTTCGGCGGAAACGACGGCAGCGTACCGGTTGATCTGTCCATTCAGAACCTACAAAAACTGCAAGACGCCGGTCATAGATACGACTATGTACTGTTCTCGGGTCTCGGGCACAATAACATGCGTGAAACGTTTGTAACCGTCACCGACTGGATCAAGAGATTATCAGAGTAGCGGGGGTGAAAAGTTCAACAATGACTTTTCGAAAACCCGCGCATTCCCCGGTTCTCGAAAAGTAGATGTCAGGCTGACCATACCGGAATAATTGATGAACAAAGCCACACGGCGATATGGACTCACTTTGGCCGTCGGCGACAGCCTGCTGCTGGCCATCGCGCGGATTATAGGCGCGGAATACATGCCCGGTTCGTTTGAGCGGGCGGTGGAAGCGCTTTACGAGACGGACAACTGCGACGCCGAATGGGAGTTGCGGGGAAGGTTTGGACTGTTCAAGGTGTGGATCGAACGAGGCGACAGCATTTTCCATTGCACTTTGTCGGCGCAGGAGCCACGGTTCCAGGCCGGCAAGGAGTTGATGTGGAATGACTACATCGCCGGGGGAGGCAATCCGCTGA